>JBEGRT010000161.1:0-5820 GCA_041180305.1 Pseudomonadota bacterium | reverse complement strand
CATTGGCGATGTTGCTGGCCAGCAGGCGCTGGCGCTCCGACCGCAGACGGAGCGCTTCGGACTGGAAATTCAGACTGTTGGTGATCTGGTTCAGCATGGTTCACACCTCCTGCGGCGCATGACAGGCATGGTGTGACGGCGGGGCGCCGAACATGAGGCCGAATAACAGGCAGTTTGTCCTGCATTTCGCCCCCCATTTCATGGTGTGCCTGCCTACAGTCAATACCCATGAAAGCCCCTCGTCATCCCTCTGCCTGGAGCCGGTCTGCGCCCCACCGCAACAGCGTGGCGGACCTTCCGGTGATGTCTGAACACCTGCGCATCAGCGCGGCGGTGCTGCTGGCCTGGTGCCTGCTGTGCCTGCTCGCGTTGTGGGCTTCTCCAGCCCATGCGCAAGACCTGCGTACCGAGCTCGATGCACTGATCAAGGGCCAGGTCGACACGGTGGCGCAATCCGTGCAGACGCTGCCGCCTGCCTCGGGCAAGGCTGCCAAGCCGGCCCGGGTGGAAGTCAGCCTGGGCGAGCTGGACCCCCGTCTGAAACTGGCGCCCTGTGACAAGGTGCGCGCCTACCTGCCGGAAGGCACCCGCCTGTGGGGCCGCGCGAAGGTGGGCATGCGATGCGAACAGGGGCCTGTTCGCTGGAATGTGTTCTGGCCGGTGCAGGTCAAGGTCTGGGCGCCTGCGGTCGTGGCGGTGGTGCCCATCAAGCCCGGGCAACCCATCTCGGCGGCCGATGTCCGGATCGGAGAGACCGATCTGGCCTCGTCCGCATCACCTGCATTCCAGCGGGTGGAAGATGTGGTGGGCCGGTCGGTGATCCGGCCGATGGACCCCGGAGAAAGCATCCGGCAGGATCACCTTCGGCAACGGCGGTGGTTCGCGGCAGGCGACCCGGTCACGGTGCAGGTCCGTGGGCCGGGTTTTGCCGCGTCTGCGGAGGGGCTGGCCATTTCGCATGGTGATGAGGGACAATGCGCCAGAATCCGCTTCGAGAATGGCCGCATCATTTGCGGCCGGCCTGTGGCGGAACGCATGGCAGAGGTCTTGCTATGAGGTCTGCGTCTTCCCGCACATGTGTCGGCTTCAGATCTCCCCTGTTTGAGGGGAATTTGCACTTCGACACTCAAGTCGTGAACGGGGGCGACGATATCGCTGACATCACCACCTGGTCTGTACCAGGAGCAAGGAGTTCAACATGAAGATCGGCAACCCCTCGGACAAGCCCATCAATGGCGTGGGCGGCGGTGCCCGCACGGAAGGCACGGTCTCGACCAAGTCGTCGGGCAAGACCCGTTCGCTGGACGGCGGCATCGATTCCAGCGCCAAGGTGACCCTGTCGAACACGGCCGCTTCGCTGCTGGGCAATGCAGACCCGGCCTTCGACGCCGACAAGGTCGCACAGGTCAAGCAGTCCATCGACGATGGCAGCTACCAGGTCAATCCGGAGGTGATCGCTGACAAGCTGATCGCCAACGCGAAAGAACTGCTGAGCCCCCGCGTCTCCTGAACCGCCCAGCCTGACGCATGAGCCTGCACCCTGAAGTCCGCGCGCACGTCGAGGCCATCGAGGCCCGGCTGAACGAACTGGACGACGCCCTGGCCCAGCCGGACCCGCTCCGGCTGGAGGCCTGTGCCCAGGATCTGCACCGCACCCTGGCCGATTCGCTCAGCGCATTCCGCCACGCCTCTGCCACGGGCGCTGACCCGATGTCGGCAGATTTGCGCCACCGCTTGAGTCTGGCCCAGACCCGCGTGATCCAGTTGCAGCAGAACCTGCACTACGCCACGCATGCCATTTCGCGCACGCTCGACGTGTTGCTGCCTCGCGAGGCCGATGCGCCCGCAGGCACCGCGCCCACCGCCGGGCCGCGCACCCGCACCGCTGCGGCGCTGAACGCCTACAAGGGCTGAGCCCCCGGGCCGGTCACAGATCGGCCTGCGCCTCGATCACCATCTGCACGCGTTGCTGGCCCCGGAATTCATCGGTGGCCACACGGTAGGCCAGTCGCGCGTGATTGGGCAGCGGCTCTGAGCGCCCGAACCAGATCCCGTCACGCTGTTGCCCGTTCACCCGCAGGCTGAGCTTGAGGTGGCGCTCGCCCACCAGCCGCTGGTTCAGCACCTCGACCAGGTCGGCAAACACCGGTGCCTCGAAGCCTGGGCCCCACACGGCCTGTTCCAGTTGCGAGACCACCTCGGTGGCATAGGCCTCCGGGGGCAGCGGGCCATCGGTGTGCAGGCGGCGCTGCAGCGTGTCGGCGTCCAGTTGCGCCTCGGCCACGGCCTTCAAGGCCGCATCGAAGGTCTCGAAATGCGCCTCCAGGATGGTGCAGCCCGCGGCCATGGCATGGCCACCGAACTTGCGCAGCAGGCCCGGGTGGCGCTTGCTGACCAGGTCCAGCGCATCGCGCAGATGAAAGCCCGGGATGCTGCGCCCTGAGCCCTTGAGCATGCCGTCCTGGCCCATGGCGAAGACGAAGGTGGGGCGGTGCAGGCGGTCTTTCAGGCGCGAGGCCACGATGCCCACCACACCTTCGTGGAACTCGGGCTCGAACAGGCAGATGGCCGCGGGTGGCTCGCCCTCGGGCATGAGGTTGTCAAGGCTGGCCTCGGCCATGTCCTTCATGCCCGATTCCAGTTCACGCCGTTCGCGGTTGATGCCGTCGAGTTGCACGGCCAGGGCCTGCGCGCGGGCCGCATCGTCGGTCAGCAGGCATTCGATGCCCAGTCGCATGTCGGCCAGGCGGCCAGCCGCGTTCACCCGTGGGCCCAGCGTGAAGCCGAAATCCTGGCTGCTGGCCTTGGCCGAATCCCGCCCCGCGGCCTGGTACAGCGCGGCAATGCCGGGCTGCATGTGCCCTTTGCGGATGCGTTTGAGGCCCAGCGACACCAGGCGGCGGTTGTTGTCGTCGAGCTTGCCCACGTCGGCCACGGTGCCCAGGGCCACCAGGTCGAGCAGGGCCTCCAGGCGAGGCTGGTTGGCCGCGTCGAACACGCCACGCTGGCGCAGTTCGGCCCGCAGCGCCAGCAGCACGTAGAACATCACGCCCACGCCCACCAGGGCCTTCGAGGGGAAGGGGCAGTTGGGCTGGTTGGGGTTCACGATCACATCGGCCTCGGGCAGGCTGAACTGGCCCTGGGCATCGACCACTGGCAGGTGGTGGTCAGTGATCAGCACCTGCATGCCCTGGGCGCGCGCCATGGCCACGGCCTCATGGCTGGCCATGCCGTTGTCCACCGTGATCAGCACCTGGCCGCCTTGCTCGGCCACCAGGTCGACGATGGGGGGCGTCAGGCCATAGCCATGCACGGCCCGGTCGGGCACCACATAGCTCAGGCGGTCGGGCGCAAAGCCCAGCAGGGCCAGGCCGCGCAGGCCGGTGGCGCAGGCGGTGGCGCCGTCGCAGTCGTAGTCGGCCACGATGCACAGCTTGCGGCCCTGTTGCAGGGCATCGGCCAGCAGGCGGGCGGCTTCTGGTGCGCCTTTGAGCTGGGCGGGCGGCAGCAGGCGCGCCGGGGTGTCTTCCAGCTGGTCGGGCTGGCGAATGCCGCGGGCGGCCAGCAGGCGGGCCAGCAGTGGCGGCAGGCCGGCTTCTTCCAGGGCCCAGGCCGCGCGGGGCGGCACCTCACGGGTGATGAACTGCATGGCTCAGAGGTCCTGAAGCAAAGGCGCCACCGTGGCGCGGGCGGGTTGGAACATCTGGCGCAGGCGCCCCATCAGCCCCGGGGGCTGGCCGGCCTGCAGGGCCACGGCATGGCGCTCGCCACACAGGGTCAGGCGCACGCGGCGGCCGGCCTGGTGGGCCTGCAGGGCTTCCTGCACGGGGCCCTGGTCCAGGGCCGCCCAGGCGGCTTCCCAGGCGCTCACGTCATCACGCAGCAGGGCCTGGCGCAGGCGGTCGTCCACCCGGGTGCCCAGAGGCAGGGGGCCGCCCAGGTCGGCCGTGGCCAGGCCGCAGCCGCTCAGCCAGAACGAGTTCACGGTCAGCCGGCCTGCGGCCTCGCGGGCTTCGTTCACCGGGTGCTGGTGGAACATCATCTGCACTTCGGCCTGCAGGCGCTTGAGGTGGCGCGCCTGGGTGGCTTCGGGCATCCACAGGTCAGGGTTGCGGCCAATCAGGCGGTCGAGCGAGGCGGTCTGAAACTGGGCCATGCTGTCGTGCACGGCATACCAGCGCGTGGGCGCCGCCCAGTGCATCTGCCAGCCGTCGCTTTCGAACAGTTCCTGCAAGGTGGCAAACAGGGCTTTGGATTCGGCCTCGTCCAGTTGCAGCTCGTCAGGGTGCACCAGGGTCAGGTGGTCGTGCCCCATCAGCCAGTGGCAGGGCGTGATCTGCCCCCAGGCCTGGCCGGGCTCGGGTGTCAGGCCGTCGCGGTGGGCCTGGTCGGCGGCCCAGGGCGCCTGTGCATCGGGCCAGCCACGCAGTCGGGCCAGCACGCGCTCGTGGGGCGTGGCCGGGTCGTATTCGTCGCCCTTGAGCCAGTGGGCTTCGGTCAGGTGGCCCAGCAGGGTGTGCAGGTGGGGCAGGGTGCCAGGGGCATCCAGCCGGGGCAATGCCTGCTGGCAGGCGTCAGACAGGCTGGCTGCCCAGGGCAGCACAAGGTGGTGGTCGGTGGGTTGAACCATGCCGCCATTATCGAATGGGTACACTGCAGGGCATATGACCTTGCCTTATGAATGGCGGATTGGCTGGCGCTACACGCGTGCTGGCCGCCGCGCCCGGAAGAACGGGTTCATTTCTTTCATTTCCGGCGTGTCCGTGGTGGGCATTGCCCTGGGGGTGGCCGCCCTGATCATCGTGCTGTCGGTGATGAACGGGTTCCAGAAGGAGGTGCGCGACCGCATGCTGTCGGTCATCGCCCATGTGGAGCTGTTCGAAGCCTCGGGCGCCCCGGTGGCCGACTGGCAGGCCCTGGCCCGGCGCGCTCAGCAGAACAAGGCCGTGGTGGGCGCGGCGCCCTTCATTCCGGCGCAGGCCCTGATCGCCCGTGGCGAGGACATGCGCGGCGTGATGGTGCGCGGCATCGACCCGGTGGCCGAGGCGCAGGTCACGCCCCTGGCGGCCCAGATGCAGCCGGTGTTCGCCCAGTTGCAGCCCGGCCAGTGGGGTGTGGTGGTGGGGCTGGAACTGGCCCGTTCGCTGGGCGTGCAGCGCGGTGATGTGCTCACCCTGGTGGCGCCCAGCGGTCAGGTCACACCGGCCGGGGTGGTGCCCCGCCTCAAGCAGGTCACGGTGGTGGGCGTGTTCCAGGCGGGCCACTACGAATACGACAGCGGCGTGCTGATGATGCACGTGCAGGACGCGGCCAAGCTGTTCCGCACCGGCGGACCCATGGCCGTGCAGCTCAAGCTCAGGCAGGCCACCGAAGCGCGTGTGGTGGGCAACGAGCTGGCCGAATCCCTGGGCAGCGACATCATCGTGCGCGACTGGACCCGCACCAACGCCAACTGGTTCGACGCCGTGCAGGTGGAAAAGCGCATGATGTTCATCATCCTGACGCTGATCGTGGCCGTGGCCGCCTTCAACCTGGTCTCCACCCTGGTCATGACCGTGACCGACAAGCAGGCCGACATCGCCATCTTGCGCACATTGGGCGCCAGCCCGCGTTCCATCATGGGCATCTTCATGGTGCAAGGTGCCTTGTCGGGCGTGCTGGGCACGATCTCCGGCCTGGGTCTGGGCCTGCTGGTGGCCTTCAACATCGACGTCATCGTGCCCTTCATCGAGCGCTTGCTGGGCGTGAACTTCCTGCCCGGCAGCATCTACCTGATCAGCAAGATGCCCAGCGAGCCCCAGGCGGCCGACATCATCCCCA
>JBEGRT010000160.1:0-4316 GCA_041180305.1 Pseudomonadota bacterium | reverse complement strand
GAAACCGTTGTTGCCGCCGAACCCGGTCTCGTTGCGGAAGAACAGCAGCATCGCCGCGTAGGTGAGCGCCTGCGTGATGATCGAGAAGTACACGCCCTTGATGCGCGAGCGGAACGCGAACCAGCCGAACACGAAGGCCACCAGCCCCGGCACCAGCACCACCAGCAGCATCTGCGCGACGAAGGAATCCGACAGCGCCCAGTGCCAGGGGAATTGCTTCCAGTTCAGGAACACCATGAAGTCCGGCATGGGCATGCGGTACTGGCCGTCGCTGCCAATCTGGCGCATCAGGTACATGCCCATCATGTAGCCGCCGAGCGCGAAGAACAGGCCGTGGCCCAGCGACAGGATGCCGGTGTAGCCCCAGATCAGGTCCATGGCCAGCGCACAGATGGCGTAGCACATGATCTTGCCGATCAAGGCCACGGCAAAGTCCGACAGGTGCAGGGGCGAGCCCTCGGGCACCACCAGGTTCAGCAGGGGCACCAGCAAGGTCACGGTGATCACGGCGGCCATGACGGCCGTCCAGCCCTTGGCGCCCAGGGCGCTGCGGGGGACGGTGACGCCGACCGTGGGAGAGATGGCATTCAAAACAGCACTCATGGGTGTCTCCTCAGGCTTCGGCACTGCGGCCCTTCATGGCGAACAGACCTTGCGGGCGCTTCTGGATGAAGATCACCACGAAGACCAGCACAAAGATCTTGGCCAGCACGGCGCCGGTCCAGCCTTCCAGGAACTTGTTGATCATGCCCAGGCCCAACGCGGCATACACGGTGCCCGCGATCTGGCCCACGCCCCCGGTGACGACCACCATGAACGAATCCACGATGTAGCCCTGGCCCAGGTCAGGGCCCACGTTGCCGATCTGCGAAAGTGCGCAGCCAGCCAGGCCCGCAATGCCCGCCCCCAGCGAGAAGGCCATGGTGTCGACCTTGGCCGTGTTCACGCCCATGCACGAAGCCATGGGGCGGTTCTGGGTGACCGAGCGCACGAACAGGCCCATGCGCGTCTTGTTGATCAGCAGGGTCATGCCCACCAGCACCATCACGGCGAACACGATGATGGCCAGGCGGTTGTACGGCAGGGTCAGGTTGCTGAACAGGTCATAGCCCCCCGACATCCAGCTGGGGTTTTCGACTTGCACGTTCTGCGCGCCGAACACGCTGCGCACGGCCTGCATCAGGATCAGGCTCAGGCCCCAGGAGGCCAGCAGCGTCTCCAGTGGACGGCCGTAAAGAAAGCGGAACACCGTGCGCTCCAGGGCCGCACCCACGAGGGCCGAGGCCATGAAGGCGCAGGGAATGGCCACCACCAGGTACCAGGCGAACTGATCGGGCAGGTACTGGCGGAACAGGTTCTGGATCACGAAGGTGGCGTAGGCGCCGATCATGATCAGCTCGCCGTGGGCCATGTTGATCACGCCCATCAGGCCATAGGTGATGGCCAGGCCCAGCGCGGCCAGCAGCAGGATCGACCCCAGGCTGATGCCGGTGAAGAGTACGCCCACACGCTCGCCCCAGGCCAGCGTGGCATTGACCTTGTCGAGCGCCGCGCTCAAGGCGTTGCGCACAGACTTGTCGGCTTCGCCGCCATCAGACAGGCGCTCCATCAGCAAAGCGCGGGCTTCGGGCGTTCCTTTGGCACCCAGCGCCTTGGCCGCCTCAATGCGCCGGACCGGATCTTCGGCCTGCAGCAGGGCCTTGGCGCGGACAGTTTCCAGCTGCAGCTTCAGCGCCGGATCCTGCTCAGAAGCCAGCGCCTTGTCGATGATGGGCAACTTCGATTCGTCGGCGGCTGCTGACAGGGCATCGATGGCTTCCTTGCGCAGGGCCGCATCGGGCGAACCCAGCTTGCCAGCCGCCAGGGCGGCCTCGATCTCGCTGCTCATGCGGTTGTTGTTGACCACGTCTTCCGCGCCCTCAGGCAGCGGCACGACCTGGCCGGTCACGGCGTCCTTGACGACCTCACCGTCGACGATGAACACCTTCTGGCCGGCCACCTTCACGCTGTCGGCCATCAGGGCTTCCAGCAAGGGGCTCAGGGCCGGGTCATTCTTGGGCAGCAGCTTCTGCAGTGCAGCGATGCGGGCATCGTTGTCACCGGCAGAAACCGACAGGGCCTCTTCCATCGTCAGGGCGTGTACGCCGGTGGGCATCAGGGCCCCCAGCAGGCAGCTCAGGCTGCACGACACGCCCAAGGCCCAGCGGCGCCATGCGGCGGGCCGGGCTGCGGTCTCAGCGTTGTATCGGTTCACAGGTCGGTCCTTGTTCGCCATGTTCGAAATCGCAGAAAAAAAACGCCCCTCGGGTGACGCCCGAGGGGCGAACCGCTCTGCTTCATGGTTCATCCCGTCAGGCCTGGCACCCCTTGGCACCAGGCGCGAGGACGGGCACTCGCATCACGCCGGCCTTGCGGCCAGCCGAAGATCACTTGCCTTCCGGCTCGTCCTTCTTCTTGTCGTTGCCAGGGATGTAGGGGCTCCAGGGCTGGGCCTTGACAGGGCCCGGGGTCTTCCAGACCACCTTGAACTGGCCGTCGGCCTTGACTTCACCAATGAACACCGGCTTGTGCAGGTGGTGGTTCTTCTCGTCCATCTTGGACATGAAGCCGCCCGGGGCCTTGAAGGTCTGACCAGCCATGGCGGCGATGACCTTGTCGGTGTCGGTGCTGCCGGCCTTCTTCACAGCCTGAGCCCACATGTTGATGCCGATGTAGGTGGCTTCCATCGGGTCATTGGTCAGGGGCTTGTCCTTGTGACCGGCGATGTTCTTGGCCTTGGCGTAGGCCGACCACTTCTTGATGAACTCGTCGTTGGTCGGGTTCTTGACCGACATGAAGTAGTTCCAGGCAGCCAGGTGGCCCACCAGAGGCTTGGTGTCCACGCCGCGCAGCTCTTCTTCACCCACCGAGAAGGCCACCACCGGCACGTCCTTGGCCTTCAGGCCCTGGTTGCCCAGTTCCTTGTAGAAAGGCACGTTCGAGTCGCCGTTGATGGTCGAGACCACAGCGGTCTTCTTGCCTTCGGAAGCGAACTTCTTGATCTTGGCGATGATGGTCTGGTAGTCGGAGTGGCCGAAGGGGGTGTACTCCTCCATGATGTCTTCTTCCTTCACGCCCTTGGACTTCAGGAAGGCGCGCAGGATCTTGTTGGTGGTGCGGGGGTACACGTAGTCGGTGCCCAGCAGCACGAAACGCTTGGCCGAACCGCCGTCCTTGCTCATCAGGTACTCAACGGCGGGGATGGCTTGCTGGTTGGGGGCAGCGCCGGTGTAGAACACGTTCTTCTCGAGCTCTTCACCCTCGTACTGCACGGGGTAGAACAGCAGGCCGTTGTTTTCCTTGTAGACCGGCAGGACCGACTTGCGCGACACCGAGGTCCAGCAGCCGAAGGTCACGGCCACCTTGTCCTGGGTCAGCAGCTGCTTGGCCTTTTCGGCGAACAGGGGCCAGTTCGAAGCGGGGTCGACCACCACGGGTTCCAGCTTCTTGCCCAGCAGACCACCCTTAGCGTTGATCTCGTCGATGGCCATCAGGACGGTGTCCTTCAGCACGGTTTCCGAGATGGCCATGGTGCCGGACAGCGAGTGCAGCACGCCGACCTTGATGGTGTCAGCGGCCTGGGCCATGGTCGAGAAAGCCAGGCCAGCGACGCCCAGGGCGACTGCGGTGAGGGACTGGGCGGCGGCGCGACGGGTGATGTTCATGTGAAAACGCTCCTTGGAAGCGAGTTGGGATCAAGTGGGTTGGCTTGTCTCCCATCAACAACTGCTTTTTGAGCAACTCATTGATCGGATGAGTTCAGTGTGCCCACCCACCCCGGATCGCGAAATACGCCACATGGCGTATGCACCTCCCGGCGGCCCCAGGCATCAGCCACCCGGGCGGCACGAACCTTGCCAACAGTGCAGGACCTAGAATCGACACCACGCTGAGCCCATGCCGCACCACCTCTACCTCCGTCTGGCCGCCCGGGAACGGGATCGGCGCACGAACGTCGCGCTGGGCACCATCCTGGCCGCCGTGGCTGGCGCCATCAACGCGGGCGGCTTTCTGGCTGTGCACCGCTACACCTCGCACATGACCGGCATCGTTTCGGAAATTGCCGATTCGCTGGTGCTGGGGCACATGGGGTTCGCCATGGCCGGGCTGTCATCGCTGCTGGCCTTCATGCTGGGCGCTGCCACCACCGCGGCCCTGGTGAACTGGGCGAGGCGACAGAACCTGCACAGCGAGTACGCCATCGCCCTGCTGGTCGAAGCCTTGCTGCTGGTGCTGTTTGGCGTGCTGGGGGCCAACCTGGAATTGCTGGTCGATGT
>JBEGRT010000159.1:0-3975 GCA_041180305.1 Pseudomonadota bacterium | reverse complement strand
TTCCGGGCCGCGCCGTGGGTTGGCGCCCAGGCGCTCGGCCACCACCTGGGTCTTGCTGCCCAGGTCGTGCGCCAGGGTGTCGAGCGTGCCGCGGCCCAGGTTCAGACCGGCTTCGAGGGCGCCTTCCACCCGCACGTCGAACCAGGTTTCGATGGACCGGGCCACGAACTGGTAGGACACGCCGTAGATCAGCAGGCCAGGCACCACGGCCACGGTGGCGAAGATGCCGACCAGCTTGAGCAGCAGCAGGCTGCCGAACTTGCGGCGCCGGATGCGCAGGTACAGCCGGCCCAGGGCCAGCACGATGACCAGGGTGAGCAAGCCGGCCAGGGCCACGTTCACCCAGTACAGCCATTCGTAGTGCTGCTCGAATCGCTCGTGGTTTTCAGTGGCGAACACCAGCATGAAGGCCAGCACCAGGGCGGCCGCTGTCATGAAGACCGAGGCGACGATGACGGTCCAGCGTTTGGCGTTGCGGGAACTCATCGGTTCAGAGCCACGGGCAGGCGGCGCTGCACGGACAGGTTCCAGTCGCTGCTGCCGCCCAGGCTCAGTTGCAGGGGGCGGGGCAGTTCGTCCTTGTCCAGCTCGAAGCTGAATTCCAGGTAGTGCTCGCGGTCGTCAGGGGCTGGGCCAGGTTCGAGCAGGCGCCACTGGCTGGCGCGCTGCATCACGCCCATGGCTTCGCGCAGGCTGTCGTAGCTGCGGCTCAGGCCATCGATGTTCACGCGCCAGTGGCGGGTCAGGGGCTGGTAGCTCAGGCGCCAGCGGCGTTCGGCTTCCACACGGGGCTTGTCGGTCCAGTACCAGCGGCTGCGGTACAGGTTGGCCCGCGCCACGAACACGATGGACAGGCCCTTGAGCAGGGCGTCTTCCAGGTCCTTGGGCAGGTCCACCCGCACCTGGTAGCTCAGGCTCAGGGCGTCGTCGGTGCGCTGCACCTGCAGGTTCTGCAGCTCCATGCCCGGCCTGGGGGCCGATTGCGCGCGTGCGGCCGTCACCAGGCCGGCCAGCGGCAGGCTGGCCAGCAGGGCGATCAGGGCGCGTCGTCCAGGGGCAGGCATCGTGGCAGGACTGTCGGCAAAGGGGCGGGCTTGACCCGGACCCCACGGCGTTCAGGCCTCGGGGCGGATCAGCAGGGCGTGGAAGAAACCGTCCCCCACCAGGGGATGGTTCTCGGGGTATTCGACCACAGGCAGCAGGTGCCCGGGGGCGAGCCCGCGCCGGGCGTCAGGCTGTCGTTGCAAAAATGCTTCGATGCGGGCTTCGCCCTCTTCGCGGAACTGCGAACAGGTGCAATACAGCAGGCGCCCGCCCGGTTTGAGCAGGGGCCACAAGGTGTCGAGCAGGCGGTCTTGTGTGGCGGCCAGCGTGGCGATGTCGGTGTCGCGGCGCAGCCAGCGCACATCGGGGTGGCGCGGCACGATGCCCGAGGCGCTGCAGGGGGCGTCCAGCATGATGGCGTCAAAGGGCTCGCCGTCCCACCAGCGGCTCACGTCGCTGGCGTCGACTGCGGTGGTGCGGGCCTGAAGCTTCAGGCGGCGCAGGGTGTCGGCCACACGCTGAAGGCGCTCGGCGTCGGTGTCCAGGGCCCACATGGCCACGTCGGCGGCTTCCAGCAGGTGGGCGGTCTTGCCGCCGGGGGCGCTGCAGGCGTCCAGCACGCGGGCGCCGGCCGGCAAGGCGGGCAGGGCGGTGCCGTCGGCCAGGCGGGCGTTCAGCAGCCAGTGGCTGGCCTGCTGGGCGCTGGCGTCCTGCACCGACACATCGCCGTCGGCAAAGCCGGGCAGGGCCTGCACGGGGGCCGGCTGGTTCAGCAAGATGCCGGCCTCATCGAAACAGCGGTGGGCCAGGCCAGCGGCCGTCAGGCGCTCGCTGTAGGCGGCCAGGCTCTGGTGGCGCAGGTTCACGCGCAGCATCATGGGGGCGGCCTGCTGGTTGTGGGCCAGCAGCGCCTGCCAGTGCTCGGGCCAGTCGCGTTTCAGGCGTTCCACCCACCAGCGCGGGTGGTTCCAGCGGGCTTCGGGGTCGGTTTGCACCTGGGTCAGCAGAGCCTCGCGTTCGCGCTGGAAACGGCGCAGCACGGCATTGACCAGGCCACTGGCGGCTTTTGCGTGCTTCTTGCACGCGGTCACGGCCTGGTCGACCAGGGTGTGGGCGTCGTACTGGGGGGCAGCCGCGCTGCCGCACGACAGGGCCAGGGCGGTGATCAGCAGGGCGTCGACCCAGGGGGCGGGCGCCTTGGGCACCAGCTGGCGGCGCAGGGCGCGGGCCAGGCCCAGCTCCCGCATCACGGCAAAACTCAGGGCCTGGGTGCCGGGGCGCGCTGCAGAGGGGCAGGCGGCCAGGGCGTCGGTCAGTGAGCGGCCTTTCAGCACGGCCGACACGGCATCGGCGGTGTGGGCGAGCAGCTTTGACAGGGGCAGGGCCTGGCCAGGGGCGCCGGGACGGGGGGCAGCAGGGGCGGTCGGTCGGGACATGGCGCGCAGTCTAGGCCCTGGCGCGCCAGCCCGGCAGGCCGCTGGCTGTGGATGTCCACAAAAACGCCCGACCTCGGGGCGAGGGCGGGCCGGTGCCGGGGCTCAGGCGCCCAGGAAGTGACGGCGGTAGCGCGCTGGCAGGTCGGCAATGCGCATCAGCATGGGCAGGTCGGCGGTGTTGAAGTCCGGGTCCCAGGCCGGGGCGCCCAGGATCTTGGCGCCCACGCGCAGGTAGCCCTTGATCAGTGCGGGCGGGTCGACCTGCAGGTGGCGGTCGAGCTCTTCCACGGGCAGGGCCAGGCGGGGGCGCACCTGCCACTCGATCGGGGCCAGGTGGGTGTGGCGCAGCTGTTCGTACAGGCTGGCGGCCACGTGGCCACCGTCGCGCATGCTGATGCTGGCGCAGCCCACCATGGTGTCCAGTTCATTGCGCACCATGAATTCAGCCAGGGCACCCCACAGGGCCATGATCACGCCGCCCTGGCGGTGGTCGGGGTGCACGCACGAGCGGCCCAGTTCGACCATGCGGGCGCGCAGCGGGCGCAGGCGGGTCAGGTCGAACTCGGTTTCCGAATACAGGCCGCCCACGCGGCGGGCCGCCGCCGGGGTCAGCACGCGGTAGGTGCCGATCACCTCGCCAGGCTCGCCATCGGTGCTGCTCAGGCGCACCAGCAGGTGTTCGCAATACGGGTCGAACAGGTCGATGTCGTGGCCGGCCGGGCTGCCCTGGGGCACGGTCAGGCGCGCGCCCATTTCTTCGGCAAAGACCTGGTACCTCAGGCGTTGAGCCGCACGAACATCTTCCTCAGTGCGAGCCCAAACGACTTCCAGGCCCTGGGCTTGTTCGTCTGAGCGTCCGTGAAGTGACCTCCGGTTCAGCGAAGCGCTGCGGGGCATCGAGGGGGTCAGCTCGGACAGCGGCAGGGTGGGCAGAGGCAGGTCCCGCATGGCATCTCCATTGGGTGTGTCGTTCGTGATGCCTCGCAGTCTCGGCACCCGGCGTGACGGGCCCATGACGCGCTTGTGTCAGATCCGTGACCCGGGTGGGCCTCTCATGCGCCATCGGGATTGAGGACACCCCCTCACGGCAGAGTGCGTGGCCTTTGACGCAGGTCGAACGCCCCTGGATAAATCCTGAAACCATGGCCGTCGCGGCACTGTTACGATTGGCCGCATGAGCATCCAGATCTTCGGTTTGCCAGTGTCGCGGGGGGTGGCCATCGGCCGGGCGGTGCTGGTGGCGTCCGGCCGCGTTGACGTGCCGCACCATTTCATCGACCCGGCGCGGGTCGAGGCCGAAGTGACTCGCCTGCTCACTGCCCGTGATGTGGTCAACGACGAGTTCGACCTGCTCAAGCGCGATCTGCCGTCCGATGTGCCCACCGAGCTGGCCGCCCTGCTGGACGTGCACCAGATGCTGCTGCAGGACGAGGCCCTGATCGGTGCGGCCTCTGACTGGATCATCGAGCGCCACTACAACGCCGAGTGGGCCCTG
>JBEGRT010000158.1:0-10641 GCA_041180305.1 Pseudomonadota bacterium | reverse complement strand
CGCCCGCCGCGCCAGCTGCGCCAGCAGCACGGGGATGACGATGTAGAGCACGACCGAAGTGATCAGCGTATCCCAGGGCACGACGATCGACGACAGGCCGAGCAGCAGCGCGACGATGGGTGCGAAGGCGAACACCATGATGGTGTCGTTGAGCGCCACCTGGCTGAGCGTGAACAGCGGGTGGCCGTTGGTGAGCCGGCTCCAGACGAAGACCATCGCAGTGCAGGGCGCCGCTGCGAGCAGGATCAGCCCGGCGATGTAGCTGTCGGCCTGACCGGCAGGCAGGTACGGCGCGAAGACGTGGCGGATGAAGATCCAGCCCAGCAGCGCCATCGAGAACGGCTTGACGGCCCAGTTGACGAACAGCGTGACACCGATGCCGCGCCAGTGCTGCTTCACCTGGTGCAGCGCGCCGAAGTCCACCTTCAGCAGCATCGGGATGATCATCACCCAGATCAGCAGGCCCACCGGCAGGTTGACGCGGGCCACTTCCATCTGGCCGACGGCCTGCACCGGGCCGGGCAGCCACTGGCCCAGCAAAACCCCGGCCACGATGCACAGGAAGACCCAGAGCGTGAGGTAGCGCTCGAACAGGTTCATCAGCTGCGCCCGATCTGTTCCAGCGCGGCCCGCAGCGCGGCGCGGTCCATGCGCGCCAGCGGCAGTGCGAGCAGCTGCAGCATGCGGTAGCCGATGGCCTGGCGCGTGAGCTCGAAGGCACGGCGCTTGCCCTCGTCACTGCCTTCGGCGTTCGATGGGTCGGGGTAGCCCCAGTGCACCTTCACGGGCTGGCCCTGGCCCCCGAAGAACACCGGGCAGGTTTCGGAAGCGGCGCTGTCGCACACCGTGATCACGATGGACAACGGGGGTGCATCGGCCGAAGTGAACTCGTCCCAGCTCTTGCTGCGGTAGCCACTGGTGTCGATGCCGGCGTTCTGCAATGCTTCGAGCGCGAAGGGGTTGAGGCGGCCACTGGGCGCACTGCCCGCACTGTGGGCCTGCACATCCAGGCCACGCTGGCGTGCCAGGTGGTTGAGCATGCCTTCAGACAGCACGCTGCGGGCCGAGTTGTGGGTGCACAGGATGAGGACGTGGGTGGTCATGTCAGCAGCAGCCCGAAGAGCGGGCCGGGGTCGATTGAACGGCAATGCCCAGCGGCTTGCCGCGGCTGGCCGCAGGGTTCACCGCCGGAGGGCTGTTGGGGGCTGCAGGCGCGCAGCAGGCGCTGGCCTGGGCACTTGCCTGGGTGCTGCCCGGCGTGGTGTCACAGGTGGCAGCCGCCTGGTCATTGAAGGTCGGGATGCTGCCCAGCGTGCGGAAGTGTTCCCAGGGCAGGCCTTGCGGGTCGACCACCCAGTGCTTGTCGCTGCGGGCGTAGCAGCAGGTGGTGGCGCCTTCGTCGATCAGGGCCAGGTCGGCCTGTTCGGCTTGCGCCTTCAGTGCGGCCAGGTCGGCGTCGTTGTCCACCTGAATGCCCAGGTGGTCGAGGCCCAGGTGCCCATGGCCACGGGTGGAGATGGCGAAGTTCACGGCCGGTTCGTCCAGCATCCACTTGGCGTAGTCGCTTTCCACGCGGGCGGGCTCCGCGCCGAACATCTTCGAATAGAAGGCGATGTTGCGGGCCAGGTCGTCGACATGGATGTGCACATGGAATCGCTTCATCGGGGATCCTTTCAGCAGCAGGTGCCGCGTGGGGTGGGGTGGGGGCTGCAGGGCTCGCCCGCGCAGCAGTGCTCGGTCAGGTAGCCCAGCAGCGCGGTCATGTGGTCGAAGCTGGCGCGGTAGATCAGGTGGCGGCCGTCGCGCTCTTGCGAGATCAGCCCGGCATGCGCCAGCTCCTTGAGGTGGAAGGACAGCGTGGTGGCGGGCACTTCCAGTCGCGTGCTCAGCTCGCCTGGGGTGAGGCCCTGCGGGCCGGCCACCACCAGGGCGCGGAACACGCGCAGGCGCACCGGCTGGGCCAGCGCGGCCAGGGCTTTGACGACGTCTTGTTCTTCCATGATTCAACAATAATTGAAATATTGGATGAATGCAAGCGCGGCATGTGCCCTGGGTGTGCATGGAACACCGCGGGTGGCGCCTGAGCGCTGGGGGGCAGCTCGCCGTCAGGCCGTGGCCAGACGGCCCAGCAGCGTGATCTGGTCGATGCTTTCGTGCATGGCCTCCACGCTGTGCGACAGGTCTTTCAGGCTCGACAGGCTGTGCGTGATGTCGGCGCGCTCGTGGGCGGTCTCGGCGCTCATGCTGGCGATGCGCTCGGCCGCGTCGATGCTTTGCTGCGCCATTTCATGGGTGGTGGTCACGGTGTGTCCGGCCACGTCGCGGATGCGGCCGATGGCCTCGACGGCTTCCTGGATGCTCTTGCGCGTGGCATCGGCCTGGGCCTTGGACGACTGGGCCAGACGGCGCACTTCGTCAGCCACCACCGAAAACCCTCGGCCGGCATCGCCCGCCCGGGCTGCTTCCACGGCGGCATTGAGCGCCAGCAGGTTGGTCTGGTCAGCGATGCGGCCGATGCCGGCGGTGATCTCGTGGATGCTTTTCGAGATGCGTTCGAGTTCGCTGAGTTCACCCCCCAGGCTGTGCTGGGCCGCCTGGCTGGAGGTGGCCGAGGTGCTCAGTGAACGGATGCTGGATTCGGCCAGGTCCAGCGCATGGCTCTGGGTGTGGGTGGCCTGCTCCAGCCGGGGCAGGGCCTGCAGCAGGGTCTGGATGCCTTGCTGGTAGCTGGCCAGCTGGCTCAAGGTGCCCGATTGCAGGGTGTGCATGGCTTCCCAGCGGTGCAGGGCTCGCTGTGCGTAATGGGCGGCATAGCCCGCGTAGGTCACGGGGAAGTGGCTCATGGCGCGCACATCGGTGCCAAAGAACACCAGGGCCGACAGCGTCTGGTTGATGGGCACGCCCATCACCTCACCGAAGCTGGAAAAGCCCGCAGCGGGCAGGCCTTCGAACAGGCGGGCGCCAGGCAGTGCCTGCTCGTTGTTCACGCGGCGCAGCACGCAGTCGTTGAGCAGCAGGCCCAGGGGCTTGGGCTTGCCGGCCATGAACTGCTGCCAGTCGCGCTGGGTGCTGTCGACCAGGGGTGTGGCCTTCATCAGGTGCAGGCGGTCACCGAACTCCAGGTCGCAGAAGAAGCTGATGTGCGTGTCGTGCACGCCCGAGACCGAGCGGATGAAGAATTCCTTCTCGACCTTCACGCCGAAGGTGAAGTCCTTGAGCTGGTCGGCCAGCTGGTGCGGTGCGCAGCGGAAGTGCTCGCACAGGGCTTCGACAATGGGGCGGGGACGGTGCTGGCGGTCGAACACCGAGGTCACGGTGCGGGCCACGGGGTCGGCTTCGGCCACCAGCCAGCTGTGTTCGGTGGGCTGGAAGTTCTGGCTCTTGAAGGGCGCAAACGATTTGCCCTTGGCCATTTCGCAGAACACCACCACCGAACGCTGTTGCAGCACGCCGTGTGCCGTGCCGATCTCGGTGGTCTTGAAATCGAGCGAGCCACCGGCCGAGCCACCAATGGCCAGACAAGGAAAGCGGCCACTGGCGTACCAGGCCTGCATCAGGAAGCCTTCCGATGCCGACAGGCCGTCGCAATAGACCAGGGCGAAGTGGCGGTCAGCCGAAAGGTCCATCTTCACGGGCAGGCGGTCGAGGTCGGCCCGGATGGCCTGGATGCGTGCGCGAGCGGAATGGGCGGCCTGCGTGTGCAGATCGACCACATGCACTTCGTGCCGGGCCACCAGGGTGGCGGGCAGGTGCAGCCAGCTGCCTTGCTGGCTGTTGGCATCGCAATAGACCGACCCCTGCTTGCGGGCGCACAGCGCACCGGTGGACGACAGGCACAACACGGTCAGCCCCGGGCGGGCCATTTGTTGCCAGGCCTGGTTCACGCTGGCCAGCGAGGCCTGCGGCGGCACGAACACCATCAGCAGCCCTTGAGCACCCCGCAGCCCGATCTGCCCCAGCTGGGTTGGTGGCTTCTGGCAATCAAAGGTCTGGCTGACCGGCGCAGCCGTGCGGAGCAGGGAAGTGAACATGGAGACGCCTCAGCAAGATTCTTTGTCCAGGCTTTGTCGGCTAAAACCCCACAGAACTTGAGGCTTTGGGTTCAGGGCGTCTGCCGCGCAAAGACCTCGGCGGCCCATTCCACGAAGGCCTGCACCCGGGTCGACAGGTGCCGGTTCGACGGGAACACCACGTTGACGGGCCAGGTGGCCACCTCCCAGTCGCTCAAAATGGGTTGCAGCAGCCCGGCATGCTCTGGGGCTCGCAAGATCATTTCCGGCAGTTGCCCCCAGCCCAACCCGGCCACACAGGCATCCCAGTAAGCGTTGGAATCGTTCACTGCCAGGGGCCCGGGTGGCACAAACTGCACGTGTTCATCGCCCTGGCGGAACTCGAACGGGTCGTTCCTGCCCTGCCCCACGAAGTAGTGAACCGCCTGGTGGGGCGCGGCCATCAGCTCCCGCGGGTGGGCGGGGGTGCCATGGCGGGCCAGGTAGGCCGGCGAGGCCACGGTCACCATGCGCATCTCGCCCACGCGGCGGGCCACCAGGGTGGGGTCGCGCAACTCGCCCACCCGCAGCACGCAATCCACCCCTTCGTGGACCATGTGGATCAGGCGGTCCGAGCAGCCCACCTCCAGCTGCAGCCCGGGGTAGCGGGCCAGCAGGGCCGGGATGTCGCGGCGCATCAGCAGGCTGGCCAGGCTGGTGGGCATGTCCACTTTCAGGCGCCCTTCGGGCTGGCCGTGCCGGGCCGACACCGCATCGTCGGCTTCGCGCAGGTCGTCGAGGATGCGCACGCAGCGCTCGTAGTAAGCCGCGCCGTCGGCCGTCAGGCCCACCCGGCGCGTGGTGCGCTGCAACAGGCGCACGCCCAGGGTGGCCTCCAGTTCCTGCACCAGGGTGGAGGCCGTGGCCTTGGGCAGGTCGAGCGCGTCGGCCGCCCGCGTGAAGCTGCCCAGCTCCACCACGCGCACGAACACCTGCATCGCTTTGAATCGGTCCATGGCGCATTGTTCAACATGCTGAACAGTGATTTCGAAAATGGGGTCTTTATTCGTGCAATCGCACTGCCTACAGTGCAGCCCTGGCCGCTCCCTGGGGGCGGCGTGTGCGTTTCTTCACGAACGGCGGGCATGACCGACTTTTCCCTGGCTTCGGCCGACCCCTGGCAGGAATTCGAATGGCCCGGCCACAGCGGGCCCTTGCGCCTGCGCCTGTACCGCAGCCACACGGTGCAGCCGGCCTCGGCCCTGCTGGTCTTTTTCGCGCCGGGCGGTTTCGTGGCCCCCGACCTGGACGAGGCCAATGGCTGCCTGCGCGTGCTGGCCGATGGCTGTGGGGTGAACATCCTGGCGCCTTACTACGCCGAACAGCCGGAGCGGGCCTTTCCAGCCCCGGTGGAAGATGCCCACGTCGTGCTGACCCTGGCTTCGCAACACCTGCGCGCGCTGGCCCGCAAGGGCGCGCCGCTGTTCGTGGCGGGCTGTGAAGCGGGCGGCAACCTGGCGGCCGTGTCGGCCATGGTGTGCCGCGACCGCCTGGGCCCGCCCCTGGCAGGGCAGATCCTGGTCACGCCGATGCTGGACGCCAGCCTGGGCAGTGGCTCCATGCGCACAGCGGCCGACCACCCGCAGCAGCGGGCCCTGGCCGAAGCTGCCGAGGCGGCCTACCGCCGATACCTGCCGCACCCGGCCGACCGCCTGCACCCTTATGCCAGCCCCCTGAACACCCGCCGGCTGCAGGGCTTGCCGCCGGCCCTGATCTTCCACACCCAGGGCGACCCGCTGGCCGACGAGGCCCGGGCCTATGCCGCCCAGTTGCGTGAGGCCGGTGGCGTGGCCCATGACGTGGCCTTGCCCCCGCCAGAGGTGCTGGAGGGCACACAAGACCGTTGCCAGCTCACCGCCGACGACCCCTGCCTGCTGGCCATGCGCGATTTCATGGCGCAGCCCGGCCAGGCCCCCGCCGCCCACCTTTCTTGAACTTTCATCCCATCTGACCTTTTCCAGGGTGACCGCATGACCACAACGTCCCACCGCCCCCTTCTTCTGTCTGCCGCCGTGCTGGCCCTTGGCGGCCTGAGCCTGACCCTCGCGGGTTGTGGGCCTGAGCAACCTGCCCAGGCCGCGCAGGCTGCACCACCCGCCATGCCCGTGAGCGTGGCCGCCGTGGTGGCCCGCCCTGTGGCCGATGAGCGCGAGTTCTCGGGCCGCATCGAGGCCATGGAGCGCGCCGAGATCCGCCCGCGCGTGGCCGGCACCATCGAACGCGTGCGTTTCCAGGCCGGCTCGCTGGTGCGCAAGGGCGATGTGCTCTTTGCCATCGACCCCCGCGCCTACCAGGCCGAAGTCAACCGACTGGAAGCGGCCGCCGCCAGCTCCAAAGCCCGTGCCGACCTGGCCCAGACCGAGCTGACCCGCGCCCGCCGCCTGCTCGATGACAACGCCATCGCCCAGAAGGACCACGACGAGCGTGCTGCGAATGCTCGCCAGCTGCTGGCCACGGCCAAGGCCGACGAAGCCGCGCTGAGCGCCGCCCGCCTGAACCTGGAATGGACCCAGGTGCGCGCGCCCTTCGATGGCCGCGTGGGCAAGGCCGAAGTGACCGAGGGCAACCTGGTCAATGGCAACCAGGTGCTGACCACCGTGGTGTCGGCCAACCCCGTGTACGTGAGCTTCAATGGCGACGAAGCCACCTACCTGCAACTGGGCCAGCAGGCCCGCCGCAACCCGGGCGCGCTGAAGGTGCAGCTGGGCCTGTCGCACGAGCAAGGCTTCCCGCACACCGGCAAGCTCGAATTCGTGGACAACCAGATCGACCCGCAAACCGGCAGCCTGCGCCTGCGTGCCATCGTCAACAACCCCGACGGCCTGCTCACCCCCGGCCTGTTCGCCCGCGTGAAGCTCGGGGCCGAAGCCGGTGGCGTGCCCTCGGCCCTGGTGGCCGAAAAGGCCGTGGGCACCGACCAGAACCGCAAGTTCGTGTACGTGGTGGGCGCCAACAACCAGACCGAATACCGCCCGGTGCAGCTGGGCGCCACCGTGGGCGAATTGCGCGTGGTCACGGCCGGTCTGAAGGCCGGTGAGCGCGTGATCGTCGATGGCCTGCAGCGTGTGCGCCCGGGTGCTCCGGTGGCCCCGCAGGTGGTGCCCATGGAAAGCGCCACGGCCGCCGGCCAGGCCGCATCCCAAGCCGCCAAAGCCGCCAAGTAAGCGAAAGGCCCCCTCATGAACATCTCCACACGCTTTGTGGACAGGCCGATCTTTGCCGCGGTCCTGTCCATCCTGGTTTTCATCGCGGGCGTCATCGCCATCTTCAAGCTGCCCATCTCGGAGTACCCCGAGGTGGTGCCACCCTCGGTGGTGGTGCGCGCGCAGTTCCCCGGCGCCAACCCCAAGGTGATCGCCGAAACCGTGGCCGCGCCGCTCGAAGAGCAGATCAACGGCGTCGAGAACATGCTCTACATGTCCTCGCAGGCCACGACCGATGGCGTGATGACGCTGACCGTCACGTTCAAGATCGGCACCAACGTCGAGCAGGCCGAAACCCAGGTGCAAAACCGCGTGCAGCGCGCCTTGCCCCGCCTGCCCGAAGAGGTGCGCCAGATCGGCGTGACCACGGTCAAGAGCTCGCCCAACATCACGATGGTGGTGCACCTGCTCTCGCCCAAAGGCACCTACGACGACGTCTACCTGCGCAACTACGCCACGCTCAACGTGAAGGACCGCCTCTCGCGCTTGCCCGGCATGGGCGATGTGCAGGTGTTCGGCTCGGGTGATTACGCCATGCGCATCTGGCTGGACCCGCAGAAGGTGGCCCAGCGCGGCATGACCGCCTCGGACGTGGTCGCCGCCATCCGCGAGCAGAACGTGCAGGTGGCCGCCGGCACCGTGGGCGCCCCGCCCGACACCAAGGCCCCGTTCCAGCTCTCGGTGAACACGCAAGGCCGCCTGGCCTCGGAAGATGAGTTCGGCAACATCATCGTCAAGACCAATGCCGATGGCGGCCTGACGCGCCTGCGTGACGTGGCCCGCATCGAACTGGGCTCCAACCAGTACGCGCTGCGCTCGCTGCTCAACAACAAACCGGCCATCGGCATGGGCATCTTTGAAGCGCCCAACTCGAACGCGCTGCAGCTGTCGACCGACGTGCGCGCCGTGATGGACGAGCTGAAGAAAGACTTCCCGCCCGACGTGGACTACGCCATCGTCTACGACCCCACGCAGTTCGTGCGCGATTCGATCAAGGCCGTGATCCACACCCTGATCGAAGCCGTGGCCCTGGTGGTGGTCGTGGTGATCGTGTTCCTGCAGACCTGGCGCGCTTCCATCATCCCGCTGCTGGCCGTGCCGGTGTCCATCGTCGGCACCTTTGCCGTGCTGCTGGGCTTCGGCTTTTCGATCAACACGCTGTCGCTGTTCGGCCTGGTGCTGGCCATCGGCATCGTGGTGGACGACGCCATCGTGGTGGTCGAAAACGTCGAGCGCAACATCGCGCTGGGCCTGAGCCCGCGCGAGGCCACCATCCAGGCCATGAAGGAAGTGTCGGGCCCCATCATCGCCATTGCGCTGGTGCTGTGCGCGGTGTTCGTGCCCATTGCCTATGTGTCGGGCCTGACGGGACAGTTCTACAAGCAGTTCGCACTCACGATCGCCATCTCGACCGTGATCTCGGCCTTCAACTCGCTGACCCTGTCGCCCGCCCTGGCGGCCGTGCTGCTCAAACCGCACGACGCGCCCAAGGACAAGCTGTCTCGCGCCATGGACTGGGCCCTGGGCGGCTTCTTCCAGCGTTTCAACCGCGTGTTCGACCGCGCCTCGCACGGCTACCACGGAGGCGTGAAGGGCACCCTCAAGCACAAGAGCCTGACCATGGGCGCCTACCTGGCGCTGTGCGTGGCCGCGTTCTTCGTGTTCAAGCAGGTGCCGGCCGGTTTCGTGCCCGCGCAAGACAAGCAGTACCTGGTGGGCTTTGCCCAGCTGCCCGATGCCGCCTCGCTGGAGCGCACCGACGCGGTCATCCGCCGCATGACGGACATCGCCCAGTCGGTGCCCGGCGTGAAGGAATCGGTGGCCTTCCCAGGCCTGTCGATCAACGGCTTCACCAATGCACCCAACGCCGGCATCGTGTTCTACACGCTCGATGACTTCGACAAGCGCACCTCGCCTGAGCTGTCGGGTGGTGCCATCGCGGCCGAAGTGAACAAGCGCCTGGGCGCCATCCAGGATGCCTTCATCATGGTCTTCCCGCCGCCTTCGGTGAGCGGCATGGGCGCCATCGGCGGCTTCAAGCTGTACGTGGAAGACCGCGGCAACGTGGGCTACGACCAGCTGTACCAGGCCGTGATGGCCCTGCAGATGAAGGCCTGGCAGAACCCGCAGCTCACCGGCATCTTCAGCAGCTACCAGATCAATGTGCCCCAGCTGTTCGCCGATGTGGACCGCGCCAAGGCCAAGCAGCTGGGCGTGCCGCTGGCCGCCATCTACGACACGCTGCAGATCAACCTGGGCTCGCTGTATGTGAATGACTTCAACCGCTTTGGCCGCACCTTCCAGGTGGTGGCCCAGGCCGATGCGCCGTTCCGCAACAACGCCGAGGCCATCTCGCAGCTCAAGGTGCGCAGCAACAGTGGCGAGATGGTGCCGCTGTCCAGCCTGGTCAAGGTCAGCGACAGCTACGGCCCCGACCGCGTGCAGCGCTACAACGCCTACGTGTCGGCCGACATCAACGGCGGCGCGGCGCCCGGCGTGTCCTCGGGCCAGGCCCAGGCCATCATGGCCCAGCTGGCCGCCGAGACCCTGCCCAAGGGCGTGAGCTTCGAGTGGACCGACCTGACCTACCAGGAGATCCTGGCCGGCAACACCATGGTCTATGTGTTCCCGCTGTGCGTGCTGCTGGTCTTCCTGGTGCTGGCCGCGCAGTACGAAAGCTGGACGCTGCCCCTGGCCGTGATCCTGATCGTGCCCATGTCCATGCTGTGCGCCTTGCTGGGCGTGTGGTGGACCGGTGGCGACAACAACATCTTCACGCAGATTGCCCTGTTCGTGCTGGTGGGCTTGTCGGCCAAGAACGCGATCCTGATCGTTGAGTTCGCCCGTGAGCTGGAGTTGCATGGCAAGGGCATTGTCGAAGCGGCGCTGGAGGCTTGCCGCCTGCGCCTGCGCCCGATCCTGATGACGTCCATCGCCTTCATCATGGGCGTGGTGCCCCTGGTGTTCTCCACCGGTGCCGGTTCCGAAATGCGCCATGCCATGGGCGTGGCCGTGTTCGCCGGCATGCTGGGTGTGACCCTGTTCGGCCTGTTCCTCACCCCGGTGTTCTATGTGCTGGTGCGCAAGCTGGCTGAACGCATCAGCCCCACCAAGCCCGCCACCCCAACCCCTGCCGCCCCCACCCTGGGCAGCGAGGTGCAAGCATGAGCCGCTCCACTGCTTTCTTCCGTACCCCCCTGACGGCCCTGGCTGCCGCTGCGGTGCTGACCGCTTGCGGCACCACCCCCTTGCCGCCTTCGGCCACCGTGGAAGTGCCCGCGGCCTACAGCGAAGCGGCTGCGGCCCAGGCCCGCTGGAAAACCGCGCAACCCGCCGAGGTCCAGCCACGCGGCGCCTGGTGGCAAGCCTTCCAGGACCCCACGCTGAAC
>JBEGRT010000157.1:0-2827 GCA_041180305.1 Pseudomonadota bacterium | reverse complement strand
AATCGCCGGGGGTTGATGAGACGCCCCTGCCGGGCGAAGCGCCGCCGCAACTGTCCGAACGATTGGCCATGGCCAAGGCCCGCGCCGTGGCGCTGAAGTACCCCGAGGCCGTTGTGATCGGCTCCGATCAGGTCGCCGAACTCGGTGGCCTGAGCATCGGCAAACCCGGTACGCATGAGCGCGCCGTGGCGCAATTGCGCCTGATGAGCGGGCGGCGCGTGCTCTTCCACACTGCACTGGCCGTGGTGCGGCACGGCGCCGGTTTCGAGGCCCTGGACCGGGTTGTCGTGGGGGTGCGTTTTCGGGATTTGAGCACCGCTGAAATCGAGCGTTATCTGCGCATCGAGCAACCCTACGACTGCGCGGGCAGCGCCAAGAGCGAAGGCCTGGGCATTGCCCTGCTCGAAGCCATCGAGTCCGATGACCCGACCGCACTGATCGGTCTGCCGCTGATCAGAACCTGCGCCCTGCTGCGGCGCGCTGGCCTTGATGTACTGGGGGCCGCATGACCGACGACGCCAGCCCCGCACGCGGCAGCCTGGTGCTTATGCCCAACGGCCTGGATCTGGGCAGCGGACACGAACAGGACTTGCGTGGGCAGTTGCCACAGCAGGCCATCGAGCGCGCCGCTGGGCTTGCCTTTTGGGTGGTGGAAAACGCCAAAACGGCACGCGGGTTTTTGAAGCGGGTGCAGGCCATCGCCCCGTTGCGCCAGAGCCTGCAGAGCTTGTCGATGTGCGAGTTGCCGCGCCCGACAAAAGGGGGCAACCAAGGCAGCGGAAAAGGCCATGGTGCGCCAAGCGGCCCTGCGGTGGCAGACGCGCTGCAACGCCTGCTGCTACCCGCTTTGCAAGGCCAAGATGTGGGCCTGCTGTGTGAAGCCGGCATGCCCGCCGTGGCAGACCCGGGCAGCGAGCTGGTGGCCCAGGCGCACCAGCTGGGCCTGGCGGTGGAAACCTGGCCCGGGCCCAGTTCGCTGATGTTGGCCTTGGCGGCCAGTGGTCTGGGTGGACAGCACTTTGCGTTTGTTGGCTACCTGCCCGTGCCGGCCGATCAGCGTGACGCACGCATCCGCGAACTGGAGGCCTTGTCGCGGCGCGCCGGGCAAACCCAGTTGGCGATTGAAACCCCGTACCGCAATGCGGCGCTCATGCAGGCTTTGCTGGCGCAGTTGCAGCCTTCCACGCGGCTGTCGGTGTCCTGCGGCATCGGGTTACCCGGGGGCTGGACACGGATGTGCCGCGTCCAACAATGGCGCCAGACGTCCGTGGTTTTTGCTGACCGCTTGCCGGCCGTTTTTGCCTGGCTCGCCGCTTGAGCCGGCAAGGCGCGCGGCTGTGCGCCGAAGGCCTAACGTGCGTTATCAGTTGCTGCCGCCCAGCAGGGAAGCCACTTTGCGCTTGGCCCTGATCGCGCGTGGCGCGCCAGCCGGGCTGGGGGCTCCCACGGCGCTGGTGGAGCCAGGGCCGGCCCGGGTTGCGGCCTCCCAGGGCGCCGGCTCGGTGGCGTCTGTGGCCTCGTAGGGGCGGTCAAAAAACGGGTCGCTGGATCGGGCGCGGCGCGGGGGCGGCGCACTGTCGCCGGCACCGACGCCAGCCCCGGCGTTCAAGACCCGCTCCACGCCGCGCGACGTTGCGGGACGCTCACCTTCGCCATCGTCGGCATATCGACGCGGGCTGCGGCGCGGGCGCTCGTCTTCGACCTCCAAGGCTTCGATGTCCAGCTTCTTCTTGATCAGCTTTTCGATATCGGCCACCAGCCGCGCATCGTCGCGCGTGACCAGCGTGACGGCCAGGCCGGAGGCGCCGGCACGGCCGGTGCGGCCGATGCGGTGCACATAATCTTCGGCGTTAAAGGGCACATCGAAATTGAAGACCGCCGGCAGATCGGCAATGTCCAGGCCGCGCGCCGCCACGTCGGTGGCCACCAGCAGATCCACCTCGCCGGCCTTGAAGGCGGCCAGGGATTTCAAGCGCTCGTCCTGGGATTTGTCGCCGTGCAGCGCAGCCGTGCGCAGGCCGTCGCGCTCGAAGGATCGGGCCAGGCGCGCCGCGCCCAGTTTGGAATTGACGAAGACGATGGCCTGAGACAGCTCGCGGCTTTTGAGCATCTGCTTGATGGCCTGCCGCTTGTCGTCGCTGGCCACACTGTAGAAGCGTTGCTCGACGGTCGAGGCGGTGGCATTGGGCCGCGCAACCTCCACCAGCAGCGGGTCCTGCAGATAACTTTGCGCCAGACGCTTGATCTCGGGCGAGAAGGTGGCCGAGAACAGCAGGGTCTGGCGCTGCCGGGGCAGGTAGGCCAGGATGCGCTGCAAATCGGGCAAAAACCCGATGTCGAGCATGCGGTCAGCCTCGTCCAGCACCACATATTCCACCTGGTTGAGCACGCAGTTCTTGGCCTCGATGTGGTCCAGCAAACGGCCCGGCGTGGCGATCAAGACCTCGACCCCGGCCTTGAGCTGCAGGGTCTGCGGCTTCATGTCGATCCCGCCAAAAACAACGGCCGAGCGCAATTGCGTGTGGCTGGCATAGGTTTTGACGTTGGCAGCCACCTGGTCGGCCAGCTCACGCGTCGGTGCGATCACCAGCGCGCGCACCGGGTGGCGCGCGGGCGAGGTGGAGGCGTTCTCGTGCTTGAGCAGGCGCTGCAGCAGCGGCAGCGCGAAAGCGGCCGTCTTGCCGGTGCCGGTCTGGGCGGCGCCCATGATGTCGCGACCCGCCAGGACCACCGGAATGGCCTGCTCCTGGATCGGGGTCATGGACGAGTAGCCGAGTTCGGCGACCGCGCGTTCGATGGGCTCGGCGAGGCCGAGCGATTGAAAGGG
>JBEGRT010000156.1:0-2824 GCA_041180305.1 Pseudomonadota bacterium | reverse complement strand
ACATGGTGTTCGACCAGGGTGTGCACCACAGCGTGATGCGTTTTCCCGGCCTGGCCGAGCGCGCCGTGGTGGTCTCCAGCTTCGGCAAGACCTACCACGTCACCGGCTGGAAGGTGGGCTACTGCCTGGCCCCGCGCGAACTGATGGCCGAGTTCCGCAAGGTGCACCAGTTCAACGTGTTCACCGTGCACACGCCCAGCCAGCATGCGCTGGCGGCCTTCATGCAGCAGCCGGGCTGGTACGAGCAGCTCAAGGCGCTGTACCAGGGCAAGCGCGACATCTTCCGGCAGGCGCTGGCAGGTTCACGCTTCGGGCTGCTGCCCTGCGAGGGCACCTACTTCCAGTGCGTGACCTATGGCGAGCTGAGCGATTTGCCCGACCGTGCTTTCGTGGAGCAGCTCACCACACAGCACGGCGTGGCGGCCATCCCGGTGTCGGCCTTCTACCCCGGGGGCGATGACCACGGGGTGATCCGGTTCTGCTTTGCCAAATCGGCCCGCACGCTGGAGCAGGCCCTGGAGCGGCTGATCAGGCTCTGAGCCAGGCTGCAGAGCCGATCAGCCGGGGCGCTTCACTGGAAGCGCCAGCGCACGCCAGCGGCCACCGAGGCGCCTCGGGTCTGGTCACGCACGCGGTCGTCCATGCCCAGCACGTACAGGTCGATCTCGCTGTCCCAGGGGAAGATGTAGCCCACCGACAGGGTTTGCTGCAGGCGCTCGACGGCCACGCCACGGGCCTTGCCGAAGGCGGCTTGCGCGATCACGTCGCCAGGGCCCAGGGGCAGGCGAATGCCCGCACTGGTGCTGCGGCTGTGCACCATCAGGCCCAGGTCGTTGGTGCGGGTGTGCAGGCCGAACAGGCGCGCAAAGCCCAGGTTGTACGACACGCCCAGCTGCCACACCTTCTCGTTGGTGGGGTCGTCCACACCATTGTTCAGGTACACCTGCTGGCCCGACAAGGCTGCCGAGAACACGCCGCGCTGCCACACCACATTGACGCCGGTCAGGCTGGCCGGGTCTTTCTTCTCGCCCTTGGACTGCATCACGTTCACGGTGAAGCCTTCCAGGTTGGGCGAGGTGTAGCTGAAGGCGCGGTTCCAGTAGAAGTCGCCCTGAAGGCCCATCAGGTTGCCGCCGGCAAAGGTCTGGCGCATGGCCGGCGAGAAGGGCACCGAGTTGCCGAAGGCATTGAAGCGCGTGGTGGTGTCGAACAGGTAGCTTTGCAGGCGGCCGAAGCGCATGTTGCCGTAAGGCGTGTTGACCAGCAGGAAGTTGTTGCGCGAGAGCATGGGGTCGTCGTCACTGCGACCGCCCTTGAGGTCTTGAAAGCGCAGGAAGGTTTCCAGGTTCAGGCCCACGGTGTAGCCGCCATCGAAGCCATAGCGCACCGAGCCGCCCACGAAGGAGGGGCTCAGCGAATTGCTGTTGACGCGGTACGTGCGGTACAGGCCGCTGGGCTCGAAGCGGCCATACGAATAGTCGACGATGCCATGCACCTCGGCGTCGAACTGCGCATGCGCATCAGGCGCCGAGCCCAGGGCCAGGGCACCGGCCAGCAGGGGCAGGGCCAGCGAGCCACGCCAGCGGCGGGCGGCCACCAGGGCGGCCAGACCGGCCAGCCAGCCCCACGACAGGCTGCCTGCGCCACCACCGCTGGTGCCCATGGGGGCCTGGCCTTCGCCGCTGAGGGTGGTGCTCACGCTGTTGGCCGCGGTGCTGGTGATGTTGAGCGCGCCTTCACGCATGCCGCTGGCATCGGGCTTGAAGCCCACCTTCAGCGTGCAGTGCTGCCCGGGCGCCAGCTGGAAGGGCATGGTGCCGCAATCACCGCTTTCCACCCAGTAGGGGCCGCTCACGCTGGCGCTGGAAACCACCATGGGGCCCGAGCCCTTGTTCCACACTTCCACGTTGTCGGTGGCCGAGGTGTTGCCCACGCGGGTGGCGTCAAAGCGCAGGGCGGTTTGCGACAGCTCGAGGATGGCGGTGGGGCCGCCCGAGCCCGTGCCCGTGAGCACGACCGGCGCGGCGGTGAGTGGTGCGCCGTTGGTGCTGGCCGTCACCTCAAGGTCAGCCGACAAGGGGCCTGGCATGCCCGGGTTGAACTGGACGATCACGGTGCAGCTGTTGCCCTGGTACAGCGGAGCCCCGGCCACGCAGGTGCCCCCGGCAGTGACACCGAACTGCGAGGCTTGTGCCCCGACGGTGTGCAGCAGGCCCAAGGTGGCGCCACCGGGGCCCGCGTTGCTGAGGGTGAAGGTTTGGGTGGTTGACACCTGACCCACGCTCACGGTGCCGAAATCGGTCGGGCCTGCGGGCGACAGGCTCAGCGCTGGCGCCGCAAAGGCCACGCCCTGGCCGGTCAGTGCCACCGTGTGCGGGCTGCCTGCGGCATTGCTGGTCAGCGTGATGTTGGCGGTTTCACCGCTGTTGGCTGCGGCGGGCACGTAACGCAGGGTCAGTGTGCAGGAGGCCGCGGCCGCCAGGCTGCTGCCGCAGTCGTGGCTGAGGGTGAAGTGGGTGTTGTTGCTGCTCAGGCTGGCCAAGCTCAGCGCGGCGTCACCCGTGTTGGTGAGTGTGACCGTGCGTGCGGGGTACAGCCCCCCCACGGTCTGGCTGCCAAAGGCCACGCTGCTGCCTGACAGCGACACCACGGGCGCAGGCACGGGCTTGCTGGTGGCGCTCAGGGGCAGGCTCAGGTTGCCATTGCTGGCATCGGAGTTGATGGCCAGTGTGGCGCTGCGGTTGCCCAGGGTGCCGGCGGTGAACGTGACCTGCACATTGCAGGTGGCGCTTTGGGCCAGCGTGGCACCACAGGTGGTGGTGCG
>JBEGRT010000155.1:0-6958 GCA_041180305.1 Pseudomonadota bacterium | reverse complement strand
TGTCGCCGCCGCACACGGCCATGAGCCCAGCCCCCAGAGCCACCACACGGCGCACGCCGAAGCGGTGGGCCAGCGCTTCGGTGCACAGTGCACCCAGCGCAATGCCGATGGACACCACGGCCAGCAGGGCCGAGGCCACCGAGGCTTCGGCGCGGTACACCTCGCGCGTGAGGGCCGGGAACAGCATCATGTAGGTGGCCCCGAAGAACCACATCCACGAAATGCCCAGAATGGCTGGCAAGGCGCCCTGCTGCGCCGCCGAACGCACCTGTTGCCACGACTGCGTGATGGGGTTGAACTTCACCGGCAAGCCAGGCTGAGCCGCCGGGGTGTGGGGCACACGGCCCGCGGCCACACGGCCCAGCACGGCCAGGCCCAGCACCGCTGCGACCACGGCCCAGGGCTGATCGGCCACCGCACCGCCCACCAGCGTGCCCAGCAAGATGGCCGTGAACAGGCCCATCTCCATCAAGCCATTGCCGCCCACCAGTTCGGGGCCCGCCAGATGGCGCGGCATGTAGGCGTACTTCACGGTGGAAAACCAGGTCACATGCACACCCGACAGCAGCACGCAGGCCACCAGGGCGGCTGGCTCGCGCGCCCACACGGCCCAGGCGGCCAGCCCCATCATCAGCACCTCGGCGCTTTTGCCCAGGCGCGTGAGCGCATCGAGCGGGTGCTTGTCGGCCAGCATGCCGAACCAGGCCGACAGCAGCAGGCTGGGCACCGTGAACAGCGCCCCCAGCAAGGGGCCCACCTGCTCGGGCGGCAACCAGGGCACGCTGAGCTGGTAGGTCAGCATCAGGGTGATGGCGAACTTCAGCAGGTTGTCGTTGAAGGTGCCCAGGAAGCACGCCCAGTAAAACGGGGCGTAGCGCGTCTGGCGCATCAGCGCGAACTGGGAGGCGGGCGTCGAACTCATGGCGTGGTCATGGCTGGGTCATGGCATGGGCTGGTCCAGCAGGGCCTGTACGCGGGCCTGCAGGCCTTCGGGCGTGACCTCGGCCGCAGGCAGGGCCTCACCCACCACCAGGCCGATCGGGTTGAAGGCGCCGCGGCGGAAAGGCTTGCTCATGGCCACACCTTCCACGCGCGAGAAAAACGAGCCCCACAGGTTGTGCAAGGCCGCAGGCACCACCGGCACGGGGTGGGTGGCCAGGATCTTCATGATGCCGGCCTTGAAGGGCGCCATCTGCCCGTCACGCGTGATGGCACCTTCGGGGAACAGGCACAGCAGGTCGCCCTCGGCCAGCACCTGGCGTGCCCGCACGAAGGCCTGCTCGTAGGCCTGGGGATCGTCTTTCTGAGGCGCGATGGGGATGGCCTTGCACAGCCGGAAGAACCAGCCCAGCCAGGGGTTCTGGAAAATGCGGTGGTCCATCAGGAACACCATGGGGCGTGGGCTGATCACGCCCAGGATGACCGCATCGACAAAGCTGACGTGGTTGCAGACCAGGATGGCCGGGCCATCGGCCGGCAGGTGCTCGGCCCCCCGCACGCGCAGCCGGTACACCAGCCGCGTGAGCAACAGCATCACCAGGCGGATGATGTACTCGGGCATCAGCCAGAACACATAGCCCACCACCAGCACGTTCAGCACCGCCGTGACCCCGAACACTTCGGGGATGCTGAAGCCGTGCGACAGCAAGGCCCCGGCGCCCAGGCTGCTGGCGATCATGAACAGCGCATTGAGGATGTCGTTGGCCGCGATGATGCGGGCCCGGTGGCTGGGCTGCGCCCGAAGCTGGATCAGCGCATACATGGGCACGCTGTACAGCCCGGCGCTGAAGGCCAGCAGGGCCAGATCGGCCATGATGCGCCAGTGCGGCGGGTGGGCCACGAAGGCCGAGGCGCTCCAGGCAGCCTGCCCGGCCACCGGCGCCAGGCCGCGTGTGGCCAGGTACAGATCGAAGGCAAAGACCGTCATGCCCACGGCCCCGATGGGCACCAGCCCGATCTCGACATGCCCGCCCGACAGGCGTTCGCAGGCCAGTGAACCCAGCGCCACCCCCACCGAGAAGATGACCAGCAGCAGCGAGGCCACATGCGGGTCGCCGTGCAGCACATCGTGTGCGAACGAGGGGAACTGCGACAGGAACACCGCGCCGAAGAACCACATCCACGAGATGCCCAGCAGCGAACGGAAAACGCTGGGCACCTGGCGGGCCAGGGCCAGATTGCGCCAGGTCTCCGACAGCGGGTTCCAGTTCAGGGCCAGATCGGGCTGGCTGGACGGCGAGGCCGGGATCCAGCGGGCCGCGAGCCAGCCCAGCACCGACACTGCCAGGCAGGCCAGGGCCGTGATGCGTGCGCTGTGCTCCCCCAGGCTCATCAGCAAGCCACCGCCCAGGCTGCCCAGCAGGATCGACACGAAGGTGCCCATCTCGACCATGCCGTTGCCGCCAGTCAGTTCGTGCGGCTGCAGGTGCTGCGGCAGGTAGGCGTATTTCACGGGTCCGAACACGCTGGAGTGCACGCCCATCAGGAACACGCACAGCAACAGCACCGGCACATGGGTGGTGAAAAAGCCCACCGCGCCCAGCGCCATGATCAGCACCTCCAGGGTCTTGACCCCGCGCATGACACGCGCCTTGTCGTACTTGTCGGCGAACTGCCCTGCTGTGGCCGACAGCAGCACGAAGGGCAGGATGAACAGGGCCCCGATCACCAGCCCGGCCATGGCCGGCGGCAACCAGCTGACCTGCACCTGGTAGGTCACCAGCACCGTGAGCGCGAACTTGAACAGGTTGTCGTTGCCCGCACCGAGGAACTGAGTCCAGAAGAAAGGGGCGAAGCGACGCTGCCCCAGCAAGGCAAACTGCCCCTCGTGATGCGCCTGAGGCGCCTGGGAAGGTTCAAGCGCCACGGCCCAGCACCTCGTCGTTGTCTTCGCCCAGCATGGGGCCACGGCGCGTGATCGCACCCGGGGTGCGGCTCAGTTTGGGGATGATGCCGGGCACCTCCACCGTCAGGCCATCGTGCGTGGTGACCGGCACGATCATCTCGCGGGCGCGGTAGTGCGGGTCTTCGGCGATGTCCTGGGCCGAGTAGATGCGGCCCACCGGCACGCTGGCGTCGTTGAGCACCTGCACCACATGGTCGACCGGGTGCTGCGAAGTCCATGCCCCGATGGCCTCGTCGATCTCGGCCACCCGCCGCACGCGGCCGGGGTTGTGGGCCAGTTCGGCGTCCTGGGCCAGGTCGTCACGGCCGATGGCCTGCATCAGGCGTTTGAAGATGGAATCGCCATTGCCGCCGATCACCACCATGCCGTCGGCACAGGGGTAGGCGTTGCTGGGCGCGATGCCGGGCAAGGCCGAACCGGCCGGCTGGCGCACGGCACCAAAGGCGCTGTACTCGGGCAGCAGGCTTTCCATGCAGTTGAACACGGCTTCGTACAAGGCCACGTCGATCACCTGCCCCAGGCCCTTGGGCGCTTCAAGGCTGATGCTGCGCTGGCGGGCCTGCAAGGCCAGCAACACCCCGATGGCCCCATGCAGGCCGGCCAGGGTGTCCCCCAGGCTCACACCGGCGCGCACCGGCGTGCGGCCCGGTTCGGCATTGAGGTATCGCATGCCGCCCATGGCCTCGGCCACCACAGCAAAGCCGGGGCGCTCGCGGTAAGGGCCCGTCTGGCCGTAGCCGCTGATGCGCAGCATGATCAGCCCCGGGTTGGTCTGGCTCAGGGCCTCGTAGCCCATGCCCCAATTTTCCAGCGTGCCGGGCTTGAAGTTCTCGATGACCACATCGGCCTGGTCGATCAGTTCACGCACGATGGCGCGCCCCTCATCGGTGCGCAGGTCGAGCGTGACGCTCTTCTTGTTGCGGCTCTGGAACTGCCACCACACGCTCAGGCCGTTGTGCAGCATGCGCCACTGACGCAACGGGTCGCCGCCGGCCACGCCGTCGGTGGCGGGGGGTTCGATCTTGATGACCTCGGCCCCGAAATCGGCCAGGGTCTTGCCCGCAAAGGGGCCTGCGATCAGCTGGCCCAGCTCGATGACCTTGAGGCCGGCCAGGGCCTGAGGCGCATGCGGCTGCAGAGGCGATTGCTGCGACTGCGAAGTGGTGGCGTTCGTCATGGGGTGGCATGTTAAGGCCATGCCTGTGCCCCAGATTCAGCCGCCAGATTCAGCGCCCGATGTTCAGCGCTCCAGGCTCAGCGCAGACGGTGCCGGCGGGCCAGGGCAATGGCCACCAGGCCCATGCCCATCAGCACCCAGGTGCCAGGCTCGGGGATTTGTGTCACGGCTTTCACGGGCGCAGAAGCCGAGGGCTGCGCAGCGCGGGCAAAGGTGGCATCGGTGGTCTGCGACGCGGCCGGCATCTCTGGGGGGCGTGTGTCAGGCAGTGCAGAAGGTGCAGCAGATGGCAAGGTGGTGGGCGGCTGAGCAGACACCGACGGCACCACGCCCGATTCGGCGGCATGGGCCGACAAGGCCATCAGGCTGGGCCCCATCACGCACAGGCCGATCAGGCTCAGCCTCATCCAGACCGCGCCCACCGCTCGGCAAGCGCCACGCATTGGATTCGTGTTCAAAGTCGCTCTCCCTTGGGCGTTCGTTTGAACCGCATCCTAGCAAATACCCTGGGTGCCGTTCAACGCCCGACCGGGGGTGTCGACGGGTCGGTCACGAAGCCGATCTTGCTCAGGCCAGCCTTGGACGCATCGGCCAGGGTCTCGGCCACCAGCTTGTAGGCCACGGCCTGGTCGGCCCGCAGGTGAATCTCGGGCTGCACCGCCTTGCGCCCTTCTTCGGCGAAACGGGCGGCGGCCTGCTCACGCTCGATGGCCTGCCCGTTCCAGTAGCGCACGCCGGCGGCGTCGATGGAGAAATCGATCTTCTCGGCCTTGACCGTGACCGGCTGCGCCGATGCCTTGGGCAACTCCAGCTTGACCGAGTGGCTCAGCAGCGGCGCGGTCACGATGAAGATCACCAGCAGCACCAGCATCACGTCGATCAGCGGCACCATGTTGATCTCGGCCACCGGAGCGGCCGAACCCTTGTTGTCGAAACTGGCGAAAGCCATGGGTCACCTCGGGATCAGTGGCGGGCCTGAGGGGTCAAGGGCAGCACCGATGCGCCCTTGGTGGCATCACCCGATTTCATCGAATGGCCGGTGCTCAGGAAGGTGAACAGCTCGAAGGCGAAGGCATCCAGGCGAGCGCCCCACACGCGGTTGCTGCGGGTCAGCCAGTTGTAGGCCATCACGGCGGGAATGGCCACCGCCAGGCCCACGCCGGTCATGATCAGGGCCTCACCCACCGGGCCGGCCACCTTGTCGAGCGAGCCGGAGCCCGAAGCGCCGATGGCCACCAGCGCGTGATACACGCCCCACACGGTACCGAACAGACCCACGAAAGGTGCCGTGGCGCCGATGGTGGCCAGCACGGTCAGGCCGCTTTCCATGCGCATGGTTTCTTCGTCCAGCACCTTCTTGATGGTACGGGTCAGGAAGTCCTGGGCCGAACCGGCTTCTTCCAGCTTGGCCGCGCCATAGCGGGCATGGTGCGCCTGCGCGTTCATGGCATGGGCCGTGAGGTGGGCGAAGGGCTCCTGCACACCGTGGGTCTGGATCTCCTGCTGCACGGCCTCCAGCGAGGTGGCGTTCCAGAAGAAATCCAGGAAGGCGCGCGAACGCTTCTGGCGCAGGTACAGGGCCACGCCCCGCGTGACGATCAGGCCCCACGAGATGACGGACATGATCACCAGGATGGCGAACAGGCCCTGCCCGACGGCATCGGTCTGGCTGATGAAATGGCCGAAGCCGAGTTCGGTGGCGGGCACAGAGGCCGCCGCCTGCACGGCCACGGGAGCCGATGCCGCGGGATCCAGCGCGGGCATCGAAGCGGCAGAGGCCGCGGTGGTCACGTCATTCATGGCATTCAATCCTGCAAGTCGTAAGTGATCGTGGCGGGCGCCCACACCGCGCGGGGCGCACCGTTTTCAAGGTAGGGCTGGAAGCGGGCCTGCTTCATGGCCGAAATGGCCGACTGGTCCAGACGGGTGTAGCCCGACGACTGGACGATCTGCACCTCGACGGCACGGCCCTTTTCATCGACCAGCACCTTCAGGCTGACCCGGCCCGATTCGCCCAGGCGGCGAGAGGTTTCAGGGTAGACATGCTGCGGCGGCACCAGGTAGCGCACGGCCGAGGCCTGGATCTGCTTGGGCGGCTGAGGTGGTGGTGGTGGCGCATCGGCCACTGGCGCCACAGGGGCCGCTGTCGGCGCTGCGGCCTGGGCCACCGGGGCCGAGTCACGCGGGGATTCGGTGGGAGCCGGCGCAGGCACGGGCGGGGCCACCCAGGGGGCCGGGGCCGGCGTGGGCGTGCGAGCGGCGGTCACGGTGGGGGCGGCCTGGGGCGGGGCCTTGGCAGGTTCAGGGGCCGGTGCCGGCGCGGGGGCCTGACGTTGAGGCGCTTCCGGCGCAATCATCGACACCATCAGGGGCGAGGTTTCCACCACCGGCGGCGGCACAGCCTGCCAGTGCGACCAGGCCCAGGCGCCCAGGCCGTGCAAGGCCAGCACCGAGACGGCCAGCGCCGTGCGGTGCACCGGTCGCAGGTCCGACGGTGCGTCCAGTGGCAGGCGCAGACCAGGGTTGTGAAGCAGGCGCGAAGACATGGGTGAAAGTTTACTACTTATTGCAATTGCGAATCAATCTCATTTTCAATTTTTGAATGCATCGGATGGGCACCTTGCGGTCCATCGCCCCCAACGGGGGGAGGTGGCTGCGGCCTGAACACGGGGCAGGCATGGGATGATCCGCCACCCAGGGCGGCACATGGCCGTCACAGATCAAACACAGGGCACCATGAACCTCGAAGCATTGCTGGCCCCGCTGTCGGGCCCTTCGCCGTGTGGCGAAGACATGACGTTCTCGGCCGAGTTCGACCAGATCGCCGAATTGCGCCGGGAAGACGACCCCACGCTCGACCAGGGCGAATGGGTGAC
>JBEGRT010000154.1:0-2511 GCA_041180305.1 Pseudomonadota bacterium | reverse complement strand
GCAAAAGCTCGGCAGCCTCTTGCTGCTGGCCATCCTGCTGCTGGTGGTCTTTCCCCTGGTGCTCGAGCCCTTCCGCCTCAACATGGTGGGCAAGTACCTGACCTATGCCTTCGTGGCCCTGGGCCTGGTCATGCTGTGGGGCCACGCCGGCATCCTCAGCCTGGGCCAGGGCGTGTTCTTTGGCCTGGGTGGCTACATGATGGCCATGTTCCTCAAGCTGGAAGCCTCTGACCCGGTCAGCACCAAGATCCAGTCCACACCGGGCATCCCCGACTTCATGGACTGGAACCAGCTCACGGCCCTGCCCGTGTGGTGGGTGCCCTTCAAGAGCCTGCCCTTCGCCCTGATCGCGGTGCTGGTGGTGCCCATGCTGCTGGCCTTCATCATCAGCTTTGCCATGTTCAAGCGGCGTGTGGGCGGCGTGTACTTCGCCATCATCACGCAGGCCGTGGCCCTGATCCTGACGGTGCTGATCATTGGCCAGCAAGGCTACACCGGCGGTGTCAACGGCATCACCGACCTCAAGACCCTGCTGGGCTGGGACATCCGCACCGACAGCGCACGCCTGGTGCTGTACTACGTGTGCTGCGGCCTGCTGATCGCCAGCGTGCTGCTGTGCCGCTGGGTGCAGGCCTCCAAGCTGGGCACCCTGCTGCTGGCCATGCGCGACAAGGAAGACCGCGTGCGCTTTTCGGGCTACGACGTGGCCATGTTCAAGGTGTTCGCCTTCTGTCTGGCAGCCATGCTGTCGGCCATTGGCGGCGCGCTGTTCACACTGCAGGTGGGTTTCATGTCGCCCAGCTTCGTGGGCATCGTGCCCTCGATCGAGATGGTGATCTTCGCCGCGGTGGGTGGGCGCATGAGCCTGGTGGGCAGCATCTACGGCGCCCTGCTGGTGAACTACGGCAAGACCTACTTCTCGGAAAGCGCGCCTGACCTCTGGCTGTTCCTGATGGCCGCCCTGTTCATCGGCGTGACCATGGCCTTCCCCAACGGCCTGGCCGGGCTGGTGGAAGAAAAGCTCAAGCCCTGGTGGGCCAAGCGGCAGGCCGATCGCAAGTTGCAGGCCGAACGCATCAAGGCGGCCCATGAGGCCTACCCCAACCCACTGCCCCCCGCCAGCAAGCCGGCCAGCAACGGCGCCCTGGGCCCCATGAACGGCCTGAGCGGCCACCAGGCCTGAACCCTTCCCGGAGCCATGCCATGAACCCCAAGGAATTTGTTCTCTACATCGAAGACCTCTCGGTGTCCTTCGATGGCTTCAAGGCCATCGACAGCCTGAACCTGTACGTGGACAAGAACGAGCTGCGCGTGATCATCGGCCCCAACGGTGCGGGCAAGACCACCCTGCTCGACCTGATCTGCGGCAAGACCAAGGCCAGCGCGGGCAGCATCAAGTTCAAGGAGCAGGAACTCACCCGCAAGACCGAACACGCCATCGTGCGCTCGGGCGTGGGCCGCAAGTTCCAGACGCCCTCCATCTACGAGAACCTCTCGGTGTTCCAGAACCTGGAGGTGTCTTTCCCGCAAGGCCGATCGGTGCTGGGCGCGCTGGCCTTCAAGTGCACCGACGAAGTCAAGGCCCGTGTGCAGGTGGTGGCCGAAGAGATCGGCCTGGCCGACAAGCTCGACATGGAAGCCGGCCTGCTCAGCCACGGGCAGAAGCAGTGGCTGGAGATCGGCATGTTGCTGATGCAGGAGCCCGAGCTGCTGATGCTCGACGAGCCCATTGCCGGCATGAGCGCCAAGGAACGCGAGCTGACGGCCGAGCTGCTCAAGCGCATCTGCAAGAACCGCTCGATGATCGTCATCGAGCACGACATGGCCTTCGTGGCGCAGATCGCCAGCAAGGTCACGGTCATGCACCAGGGAAAGATCCTGGCCGAGGGAACCATGGACCAGGTCCAGAGCGACCCCAAGGTCATCGACGTCTACCTGGGTCATTGACCCGCACCCCACAAGGAGCACGACATGTTGCAAGTCAATGACCTGTTCGTCAGCTATGGCCAGAGCGAAGCCCTGCACGGCATCAGCTTCGAGGCCCACAAGAACGAAACCGTGGCCATCATGGGCCGCAACGGCATGGGCAAGACCACGCTGTTCAAGAGCCTGATGGGCGTGCTGCCCACCAAGTCGGGCGAGATCCAGGTGGCGGGCCAGAGCGTGGTGAAAGACGAGAGCTATCAGCGCGTGCGCAAGGGCATCGCCTACGTGCCGCAGGGCCGCATGATCTTCCCCACCCTCACGGTCGAAGAGAACATCCAGACGGGCCTGGAAAACAGCAAGCACAAGCGCATCCCCGATGACATCTATGCGCTGTTCCCGGTGCTGTTCGACATGAAGCACCGCAAGGGCGGCAACCTGTCGGGCGGTCAGCAGCAGCAACTGGCCATTGCGCGCGCGCTGGTCACCAACCCCAAGGTGCTGCTGCTCGACGAGCCCACCGAGGGCATCCAGCCTTCGATCATCAAGGACATCGCCAAGGCGCTCAACGAGATCCGCAAGCTGCGC
>JBEGRT010000153.1:0-6538 GCA_041180305.1 Pseudomonadota bacterium | reverse complement strand
CCGGACCACACGGTCAAGCGCGAGATGTTCCGCGTGCTCGATGCGCATGAGGTGAACATGCACCTCACCGAGAGCCTGGCCATGATGCCGGCCGCCAGCGTAAGCGGCTTCTACCTGAGCCACCCCGAGGCCGCCTACTTCAACGTGGGCAAGATCGGCCGTGACCAGCTGGAAGCCTGGGCCCAGGCCCAGAAGCTGCCCCTGGTGGAAGCCGAACGGGCGCTGGCGCCCAACCTCTGAGGCTGAACCCGACCGAGCGTTCGGGCTTCAGTGCCGGGTTCAGCGCAGCTTCACCACCCGGCCCCGTGGGTCGGGTGCGTCGCAGGCCAGGGCGCCTGTGCCGTTGAAGCACAGCTCGCCCACCAGGCTGCTCGATTCCCAGGGCACCTGCTGCCCGCCACTGCCTTGTGCCACGGCCGTGCGCACGCGCTTGAACACGGCTTCGATGGGCACGCCCGGCTTGCGCAGCTCTTCGGCCAGGGCTTGCGTGTACAGGCTGTTGGCGCGGTCGGGGCCATCGCTGGCCACGCGGTTGGGTGCGGTTGAAAACGCGACCAGGGTGCCACTGGGTGCCACCACCGGGCCCATGCCCTCGGGCTTGCTCTCCAGCGATCGCGTGCGCGCCCGGGTGGGCGGCGTGCGGCAGGCATCGAACACCAGCAGGTTCACACCCTGGGCCATGCCCGACACACGCTCGATCAGGGCTGTGCCATCGACGGCCCGCGCCGGCAGGTCGTCTTCCGATTTCAGGGCCACATCCACCGGCAGCAGGTAATTGCGGCCGCGGTATTGCGCCCCGTGGCCGCTGAAGTAGATGAAGCGCACGGCGCTCTGGCTGCTGGCCTGCAGAAAGGCCAGGATCTGGTCGAGCATGGGCTGCAAGCCCAGGTCTTGCTGCAACCGCACCTGAAAGCCCAGGCCCTGCAGGGTGCTGGCCATGAGCTGGGCATCGGCCCGGGCGTTGCGCAGGGCAGCACCCGGGTAGTCGCCGTTGCCGATCACCAGGGCCTGGCGGTCGGCCCTGCCCTGAGGCGGTGCCGCGAAGGCCGACCAGGGTGCCACCAGCAGGCCTGAACTGGCCAGGCCTGTGGTCGCCAGGCGGCGCAGGCACGCGCGGCGCGGCAGCAGGCTCATCGCTTGCCCCCCGGAGGGCCCTGCAGGTCGGTGTCGATCTGCTCGGCCACGCCGGACGACAGCAAGCTGGCCTTCATCTCGTCGAGCGAGACCAGGTCAGACGCCAGCCAGTATTCGCCCAGCTGGTTGGGGCCCGACACGATGCGCGCACCCGCCGCATTGAGCGCCCGGCGCAGTTCGCGTTCGGGCATCTCGCTCTTGAAGCGCACACGCAAGGTGCGTGCTTCCTGCACGGCCACGCCACGGCTGTCGTCGTATTCGGTGGCCAGGTCGTGCTGGCTCATCCAGCCGATCACACCGGCCTGCACCACCAGCATGACGGCCATGGCCGTGGCCATGCGGGGCTGGGTCAGCCAGGCCAGCCAGCGCTGCAGGGCCTGCCACAAGCCCGCACCCGAGCCGGGCGCCTCGGCGGAACGGGCCGACGCTGCCGACTCGGTGCGAGCGGGCATGTCGTGGCGCACCCGGTGCAACAGGCGCGCCAGCCCCAGGTCAGGCTGAGTGGGCTCGGGCACCTCGGCCAGCAAGGCCGCCCGCGAGCGGAAGATGTTTTCCTGCGCCAGCAGCAGGCGTGCGGCGTCGCTGCGCGCCACCAGGGCATCGACCCAGTCGCGCTCGGGGGTGGCCAGGGTGTTGTTCACGTACCAGGGCAGCAGGCTGCACAGGCGGTCGTGCTGGTCGGGCGAGAGGTCGTCAAAGCTTGCATCAGTCATGGCTCACCCCAGCAGTTGTTCCAGGCAGGCCTTGAGCTTGTCCTTGGCCGCCATGATGCGGGTCTTGACCGTGCCCAGCGGGATGTCGAGCACGCGGGCCACATCGGCCTGCGGCAGTTCATCGAAGTACACAAGGTGCACGCATTCGCGCTGCCCGGCCGGCAAGGTGCGCAGGCATTCGCGCACCCGTGCGCTGGACTGCGCGGCCATCATCACGCCCTCGCCCGTGGGCAGGCCGCACACCAGCGTGTCGTGGTGGTCGTCGATGTCGTCGTGGTCGCTGCTGTACTGGCGCCAGAGCTCCAGCGATTTCAGGCGCGCGATGCCGAACAGCCAGGTCGACACCTTCGAAGCCGCACGAAAGCCCTGGGCACTTTTCCAGACCTCGAAGAAGGTTTCGTGCACCACCTCTTCCGACCAGCGCTCGTTGCCCAGGCGCTGGTAGGCGAAGGCGTACACCTTGCGGGCATAGGCATGGTGCAGTTGCGTGAGGGCGTCTTCACGCCCCTCGGCCACCTGACGGATCAGGTACAGCGCCATGTCGTCTGACAACACCTCGGCCATGCCCGCTCCTGCCTCAACCCAGGGTGCGGAACTGCACGCGGCGGTTGTTGCCGTCCATGGGGCTGGTGCCCTGCATGGGTTCGGTCGAGCCCTTGCCCAGCGGCTGCAGGCGGGCCGGGTCGATGCCGTATTTTTCGACCAGGGTGCGGAACACCGAATAGGCGCGGTCCCACGACAGCATCATGTTCGACTGAGGGTTGCCCACGCCATCGGTGTGCCCTTCGATGACCAGGCGCAGCGCCGGATCAGCCGCCATGGCCTGCGCGATGGCCTGGATGTAGCCCATGGAGTTGGCCGAGATGCGGGCGCTGCCCGAATCGAAGTTCACAGGCACGGCAATGGCGGTGCCGCCCGATGCTGCACCACCGGCAAAGGCCGAGGCACCGGCCGACTGGCCACCGCCGGTGAAGGCGGCGGCACCGCCCGAGACGGTCTGTTCGACCTGCTGGGCCGACGCGCTGGGCGGCGTGGCGCCGCTGTTCCATTCGATGGCGCGGGTCTTGGCACCGCCGCTCAGCGAACGGGTGCCGGGCGCACCACCGGGGGTGGGGGCTGGCGAGCCGCGCAGGGCCGCACGGATTTCATCGGGCGTGGGCGGGCGGTCGAAGTACTTGACCTGGGCGAAGGCCGGCACGGCAACGGCCAGGGCCAGGGCAGCGGCAATGTGGCGAAGGGTCAGGGTGGGCGTCATGGTGAACCTCGACGAAGAAAAAGTCAGAAAAAATCTCAAGGCTGGCGCGTTTCGATGGTGCACAGGCCCTGCTTGAGATCGAGCAGTTGCACCGCCGGCTGGCCGTTGCTGGTGGCATGCAAGGTGATGACCGAGGCCTGGCGATCATTCACCAGGTTCACATCGGGCGTCTCCAGCACCAGACGGCCTTCCTGGTAGCACTTGAGCAGCACACGCGGCTTGCGAGCCCGGGTGGCATCGCTGCTGCGGTTCAGGTCAGACGGGCTGACGGTGCTGCCGTTGTCGGCGGCCTCGACACCCGCATGGGCGGGCGATGCCATCAGTCCGATGAAGCCGATCAGGGCGGTCAATGCGGCCGTGGCAGCGAACGCCACGAAGGCACGGGTCTTACTTGTTCGAGACATCGAAAGCTCCCAGGATGAGGCCCGGGCCAGCGGCCTGAACCAGGAAGTTGCGCAGGGCCAGCAGGTCACGCGGAGGCGTGCCGGCGCGGCTCAGAGGATCGAAACCCAGGTCCTTGTCGGACATCGCGCAGGCCACGGTTTCGGGCAGGCCGCTCTTGCTGGCACTCAGCGAGAAGCCCATGTTGCCCGGGATGGCCACGGCACCGCCAGCACGCACTTGCGGCTGGCGCTGGGCCGGGTTCGGGTAGAACAGGTTCAGGGTCTTGCGGTCGTCGAACAGCCAGCAGTACAGGTGGCCGTCCTTGGGCGGGATGATGTCCAGCTCGTAACGCTCGCCACGGTTGAGCTGCACACCACCCGTGCGGCCGGTGGCCCGGTCACGGATGGTCAGCACGCCGGGAATGGGCGCGGCCGGAGCGGCCGACACGGGGGCCGTCGGGGCAGGCACGGGCGTGGGCGCTTGCGGGGTGGCTGCAGCCTGGGGCTGAGGGGCCGGGGCCGCCGCCATGGCCTGACGGGCCACGGGCTCGACCTTGGCGTGGTCGGCCTTCAGGTAGGTGCGGAAGAAGACCAGGTCCAGCTCTTCGTCGGCCTGAAGGCCCATGGCCCCCTTGTAGACCGACACAGCACGCAGCAGGGCATCGTCGGCGATGCCGTTGATCTCGCCGGTGTACAGCTTGCGGGCCGCCATCTGGGTTTGCAGCCAGGTCACCAGGGCCTGCGGGTCGGCGGCCATGCTTTCCCACCAGTCTTCGATCTCGGTCTGCACTTCCTCCTGGGCGTCGTTCTGGCCCAGGCAGCTCCAGTACGGGATCTTCATCAGGCGACCATACAACTCGATGGCGCCCAGTTCGATCAGGGCACGCAGGGCCTGGCCATTGCCGTCCGAGCGACTCAGGGCGAAGTTGAAGCTCAGGCCGAACTTCTTCATGTTCAGCTCGCCATCGGCGCCGATGCCTCGCTTGACGATCAGGACCGAGTTCTTGGAGCTGACACCCGGCAGCAGCGAGAAATCGCTGGTGCGGATCACGTTCATGTCCAGGCCCAGGGCGTTGTAGGTGTCGCTTTCGGCGCCGCCCAGGCAGATCGGGCCCAGGCAGATCGAGCCGTCGCGCTGGCGGCGCACCAGCGATTCATCAAGCTGCGAGACCGAACCCTGCAGCACGAACTTGGTGCTGTCGATGAAGTCCTGGCGATTGGCCAGGATCACGCTGTTCTGGAAGGGGATCAGGCGGATGGCACCGCTGCGCTGGCTCATGCGCGAGGTGGCCGACATGAACATCTCGCGAGCCCCCACGTTCACCTTCTTGGTGGCGTCAGGGATCTCTTCGATCATGAAGGGCACGCCACGGATGCCGTAGGTGACGAACAGGCGGTCCATGCAGCGCAGGGCCGGCTCGAAACTGGTCACGTTGCGGTCGGGCGCGTTGGTGGTGCTCTTGCGGCCGCGCTCGGCCATGTCTTGCGGGTCTTCGGCCAGGGCCAGCGAGACCACACTGGTCAGGGCCAGCGCGGTGCACAGGCGGCGCACCTGACGAAGCCCTCCCTGATGTTTGAATGTGCGGTACATGGTGTGTGTGAAGTGTTCGTTTGACCGTGAGTGACGCGAAGTGCGCAAAAGGTTCATCGGTGGCGATTCACGATGGATCAGCGATTGCCGATGCGCACCTTGTCGTTGCCGAGCAGGCCACCCTGTACCTGGATGACGCCGCCCACCGACACATTGGTGGTGCCGCCCGACGAGTTGTTGCCAATGTCGACCTGCTGGTTGTTGAGCACACCGCCCTGCACCTGCACGACCTGGCCCACGTTGACGTTGGTCTTGCCGCTGCCCGAGGCGTTGCCGATGTTGGCCACCTGGCGGTTCAGGGCCCCGCCCTGCACCTGGGTGACGCCACCCACATTGACCTTGGCCTTGCCGTTGCCCGAGGCATTGCCCACGTTCATGCTCTGCATCTGCAAGGCGCCGCCCTGCACCTGCACGGCATTGCCCATGCGGACCTGGCTCTGGCCATTGCCGCTGGCATTGCCGATGTTGGCCTGCTGTTTGTTCAAAGCGCCGGCCTGGATCTGCACCAGGTTGCCCACCGCTGCATCGGTCTTGCCATTGCCCGAGGCATTGCCCACCGCAGCGCCCTGCTGGTTGAGGGCACCGGCCTGCACCTGCACGGCGTTGCCCACGCTGGCCTTGGCCGAGCCACGGTCAGAGGCATTGCCGATGTCCAGGCTCTGCTTGTTGAGCGCGCCCGCCTGCACCTGCACCGCATTGCCCACACGGGCGTCGGTGCTGGCGCGGCCCGAGGCGTTGCCCACGTTCATGTCCTGCTTCTGCAAGGCACCCGCCTGCACCTGCACCACATTGCCGGTCTGGGCCTTGGCCTTGGCGTCGCGCACCACATTGCCCAGGTTGACCTTCTGGCTCTGCATCGCACCGGTCTGCACCTGCACGGTGTTGCCCGAATTGACCTCGGCGGAGCCCTGCGCATTCGCAGCAGAGGCACAGGCCAGCGCAGCGGCCAGCACTAGGTTCAGACGGAATGCGGGAATGGGGTTCATGGCAGCCTCACAAAGCACAGGGCAGCCCGAAGGCTGCCAGGAAAAAGGGCACCCGAGGCCACACGGCCCCAGGCACCATCAAGCGCAGCGGCAGATCACTTCTCGACGTTGCCGGCGTTCATTTCCTGCTTGTTGGCCATGCCGCCAGCTTGCAGTTGCACCGTGTTGGTGGCGTTCACCTTCGAGGTGCCGCCGTTCTTCACGTTGCCCAGGTTCATCTCCTGCTTGTTGGCCATGCCGCCAGCCTGCAGTTGCACGGTGTTCTTGGCCGTCACGTCCGACTTGCCGCCGTTGGTCACGTTGCCCATGTTCAGGGCTTGCTTGTTGGCCATGCCGCCAGCTTGCAGCTGCACGGTGTTCTCGGCGTTCACCTTCGATTCGCCCTTGCCCTTGACGTTGCCAACGTTCATTTCCTGCTTGTTGGCCATGCCGCCAGCTTGCAGCTGCACGGTGTTCTTCAGGTCAACCTTCGACGA
>JBEGRT010000152.1:0-2537 GCA_041180305.1 Pseudomonadota bacterium | reverse complement strand
ACCCTGAGCGGCCCGACCGGCGCCGACGAGGCCGCGCTGGCCGGCGCCGCCGAGCTGATCGCCCGTCTGGTGGCGGAGCGGCTGCCGCACGCCGAACCCGGCGTCCGGGCCGAGTCCTCCGAGGCCTGGCGACATCTGCATGAGCAGCAGCGCGAAACCCGTGCCGCCCTGGACGAGCTGAAGCTGCAGCTGCAGTTGGCCCGACAGGACGCACCTGCCCCACCCTGGCGCGATGCGGCCCTGGTGGCAGGCACGCTGATCGGCCTGGGCAGCTGCATGATGATCGGGCGGCTGCTGCACGATCGACCGGCAGGATCGGGTCGGGCAGGTCGGCGCCGCACGACCCCCAGCAGCACCGGGCCAACCGGCACCCATCACCCAGGCACCGACGAGCACGCGGCGCCCGCCTCGCCCCAAGGCCCAGGGGGACGGATCATCACGATCGAATGGCCCCAGTCGCAGGACGACGAGGCCTCGACGGCAGGCCCTCCAGCACCTTCGTCCGCATCGGCCTTGACCTCTGCCGAGGATCGCTCCTGCTGGCAGGACAGCAACTTCGGCCATCCCCGCCTGGACGACGAGGGCAGCCAGGAGCTGCTGGGGGAACTGGAGGCCGCACCGCCCGGCAATGCCGAGCAGCAGCTCGGCTGGGTCATGGTGCTCGAACGTCGCCTGCTCGAAGGCCAGGGACGCTGCCCCTGGCTGCTGATGCGGCTGCTGGCCCTCTACGAGCAGCTGCGCCAGCCCTGGAACCATGAACGGGTGGCAGCTCAGCTCGAGGCGCTCTACAACGTGCGAGTGCCCCAGATGTCGTCAACGCCATCCGCCTCAGCAGCATCGCGGCAGGACAGCCAGCGCCAACTCGAGCAGCATGAACTCACCTGGAGGCAGGTCTGCGAGCACTGGAACGAGGCGCAGGCCGAGGCGCATCTGGCCGCGCTGCTGCTGCGGCCGACCGCGCTGGAAGAGCTCGATCTGCCCGCCTTCGAGGAACTGCTGACGCTGCACGGCCTGCTGCGTCGGCGAGAGCAGATGCCCCGGGCTTCGCTGCTCGATGTCGTGGAGTTCGAGGTGCTGGCCGCCTGAAGTGGCTGCGGCGACCCGCCGTGCCCGTCAGGCCCGCGCCGAGCGCAGCGTGCGGGCGAAATCCTGCAGCGCGACGATACCGCTGGCCTCGGCCCGCTGGCACCAGCCCTGCAGGTCGGCGACCAGCTGCTCGCCCGACACATTGGTGCGGGTCCAGAGCTGGCGCAGCTCCTCGCGCATGGCCACCAGCTTGGCCAGTGCCGGGCTCTGGTCGCAGGCCTGCGCGATGCTGGCCTTGAACTCGGCCGGGATCTTCTGCTCGTCGCGGTGCAGCCAGCGCTGCGCCAGACGCATCTGGGCCCAGCGCTCGGTGTTCTGCGCCCCCTGCTGCTTCAGGCGGTCGAGTTCCTCGTTGCAGGCGCGGCGCAGACCGGTGGCGTACTGCGCCATCATCTCGTAGCGGTTGGCGATCAGCGCCTCCAGCGTCTGGCTGTCGGCCACCGCCTTCATGGCGCCGAGCTTGAGCTGCGGCGCGGTCTTGCGCACCTTGGCCTGGCCGAGCATTTCCAGCAGGCGGATGTAGCCCCAGCCGATGTCGAACTCGAAGGGCTTGACCGACAGCTTGGCCGAAGTCGGGAAGGTGTGGTGGTTGTTGTGCAGTTCCTCGCCGCCGATCCAGATGCCCCAGGGCGAGATGTTGGTCGAGGCGTCGGCCGCCTCGAAGTTGCGATAGCCCCAGTGGTGGCCCAGGCCGTTGATGATGCCGGCCGCATGGATCGGGCTCCACAGCATCTGCACCGCCCAGACCGTCAGGCCCAGCGCGCCGAACAGCGCCACGTCGATGATCAGCATCAGCGCCACGCCCAGCGCCGAGCGGCCGGTGTAGAAATGGCGCTCGAGCCAGTCGTCGGGCGTGTTGTGGCCGTACTTCTTCAGCGTCTCGGCCACCTTGGCCTCGGCGCGATAGAGCTCGCTGCCACGCAGCAGCACCGTCTGCAGGCCGTGCGCGACCGGGCTGTGCGGATCATCGACCGTCTCGCACTTGGCGTGGTGCTTGCGGTGGACCGCGACCCACTCCTTCGTCACCATGCCGGAGGTCATCCACAGCCAGAAACGAAAGAAATGCGAAGGAATCGGCCCCAGGTCCAGCGAGCGATGTGCCTGGCTGCGGTGCAGGAAAACGGTGATCGAGACGATCGTGATGTGCGTCACCACGAGCGTGAACAGCAGCACCTGCCACCAGGAAGCACGCAGCAGGCCATGAGCCAGCCAGTCCAGCAGGACTGCCCAGATCGTCGAGAGGTCGGACATCGAAGAGACTTTCAGAAACGCAGGACGCAGGCGGGCTGCACGACGGGCGAAGATCGCCGGCGTTTCGGAAAGCGCACGGGGCGAGAGGTCCGAGTCACAGGCGGGCGCGCGATTCTAGCCCCGCCCGGGTGGCGGCAACATGAGCAGCCGCCCGAGTGACGGTGATTTGCCCCGCTCTCCTCCAGCCGGCTCAGCGCCGG
>JBEGRT010000151.1:0-2727 GCA_041180305.1 Pseudomonadota bacterium | reverse complement strand
CTTGGACGGGGCCGCTGGCGGCGGCGTGAAGGTCACGCGTTCTGGTGCTAGCCCCGTCGGCCATTTCAATCCTGTCGGCATCGCAGTACAAGGCAGGGCAGGCCGTTTCGTCACTACAAGTGGTGATCCATACTGCCCCACCCCTTCGCAGCCAGGACGAGGCCCCCATGACCCCTGAAAACTTCGACGTCATCGTGGTGGGGGCCGGCCAGGCCGGGCCGGCCATCGCAGCCCGCTGCAGCAGGGAAGGCCTGCGCACCGCCGTCATCGAGCGTGGCGCCTTTGGCGGCACCTGCGTCAACGTCGGCTGTGTGCCGACCAAAACCTGGGTGGCCAGCGCAAGGGCCATCCACCTGGCCCGGCGGGGCGCCGAGTTCGGCTTCGAGGCCGGCGAACTCCGTGTCGATATGGCCCGGGTCAAGGCCCGCAAGGACAGCATCGTCGGCGCCTCGCGCGCAGGCGTCGAGAGCTGGATGCGCGGCCTCAAGAACACCGAGGTGATCGTCGGCGAGGCGCGTTTCGTGGCGCCTGCCACCCTGGAGGTCGGTGGCCGCCGATTGATGGCGCCGCACATCATTTTGAACGTTGGAGGCCGATCGGTCCGGCCCGATCTGCCCGGCATCGACAAGGTGCCCACGCTGGACAACGTCTCGATCCTGGAGCTGGACCGCGTGCCCGAGCATCTGGTCATCGTCGGCGGCAGCTATATCGGTCTGGAGTTCGCGCAGATCATGCGGCGCTTCGGCGCGCAGGTGACCGTGGTCGAGCGCTCGGCGCGCCTGCTGCCCCGCGAAGACGAGGAAGTCGCTGAAGGCATCCGCACGATCCTCGAAGCCGAGGGTGTGCGCTTCGCGCTGGGCTCCGAGTGCATCACCCTCACGCGCGAGGGTGAAGGCATCGCCGTGGGTGCCGCCTGCGCCGGCGACCAAGCCCCCATCGTCGGCAGCCATGTGCTTCTGGCCGTGGGGCGGCAACCCAATACCGACGGTTTGAACCTGCAGGCCGCCGGTGTCCTGACCGACGCGCGGGGCTGCATCACCGTGGATGAGCAATGCCGCAGCAGTGCAGACGGCGTCTGGGCCGTGGGCGACTGCAATGGCCGAGGCGCTTTTACGCACACCGCCTGGAACGATCACGAGATCGTCGTGGCTAACCTGTTCGACCATGATCCCCGGCGCATCAGCGACCGCATCCCCTGCTACGCCCTGTTTACCGATCCGCCCCTGGCCCGCATCGGCATGACTGAAGCCCAGGCACGCACCAGCGGCCGCCGCCTGCTGCGCGCCAAGATGCCGATGCAGCGTGTGGGCCGCGCCCGCGAAGCCGGCGAAACGCAGGGTTTCATGACCGTGCTCGTCGACGCCGACACCCAGCGCATCCTCGGCGCCGCCATCCTGGGCCTGAATGGTGACGAGGTCATCCACGCCCTGCTGGACGTGATGGCCGCCGACCAGCCCTGCACCGTGATCTCACGCGCCGTGCACATCCACCCCACGGTGAGCGAGCTGGTGCCGACGCTGTTGCAGCAGTTGCGGCCCTGGCCGTAGGGCGCAGGCCAACTGCGCCTGGCGGTTGCTGGTTGCTGGTTGCTGGTTGCTGGTTGCCGGCTGGCGATGGCTTGGCGCATCGGCCGCCGCGCCCGCGCCTGAGCCCGCCTTCGGGAAAGTCCCGCCACCGACAAATATATTTTTCTCCTAAAGTATTCGGAATCGACTCCCTTCCGATGCTGTGACTTCCCCGCCGCCCCTCTCACCTGCACCTGCACCTGCACCTGCACCGGGGTCCGCACCCCCGCCTGCACTGCTGTCCGTGCAGGCCGTGCGCAAGTGCTTCGGCCCGCTGCAGGCGCTGGACGGCATCAGCCTGGAGGTCCAGACCGGGGAAGTGGTGGCGCTGATCGGGCCCTCGGGCTCGGGCAAATCCACCCTGGTGCGCTGCATCCACCAGTTGCAGCCCATCGATGGTGGAGCCATCCACATCGCCGGTGAACTGCAGGGCTACAGCCGGCAATCGGGCGTGCTGCGGCCGCTGACCGAAACCGCCATCGCCCGGCAACGGCAGCGCCTGGGCATGGTGTTCCAGCAGTTCAACCTGGTCCCGCACCGGAGCGTGCTGCGCACTGTCACCGAGGGGCCGATCCAGGTGCTCGGCCTGTCGGCGGACCAAGCCCGGGCCCGCGCCGAGGCTCTGCTGGCCCGCGTGGGCCTGGCCGACAAAGGCTCGGCCTACCCCCGGCATTTGTCCGGTGGCCAGCAGCAGCGCGTGGCCATTGCCCGAGCCCTGGCCATGGAGCCTTTGCTGATGCTGTTTGACGAGCCCACCAGCGCGCTCGATCCCGAACGTGTGGCCGAGGTGCTGGCGGTGATGAAGGATCTGGCCCAACAGGGCATGACGATGCTGGTGGTCACCCACGAAATCGCCTTTGCCCGGGATGTGGCGGACCGCGTGGTTTTCATGGAGGCCGGGCGCATCGTCGAGTCAGGCCCCGCCCGGCAGGTGATCGATGCGCCGGCCAGCGAGCGGTTGCGGGCCTTTCTGTCGGGCGTGCGGTCTGTGGAGCCCCCACACCCGGAGCTTCAGCGATGAGTGCAGCCGCCGCCTTCGAACGCCTGGCCGTGGCCTACGGGCAGCGCCAGGCCGGGCTGCTGGCCGCACGGTCCAGCAGCCGCATCCTGGTGGGCACGGTGGGCCATACCGTGCCCGTGGAACTCATCACCGCCTGTGGCG
>JBEGRT010000150.1:0-5679 GCA_041180305.1 Pseudomonadota bacterium | reverse complement strand
CCATCGACCATGACCAGGCGCCCGAAGGCGGTGTCGGGCGTGAGGCCCGCCAGCAGGCGCAAGGCTGCACCGGCCTGCATCACCCCCACCTGCCCCACGGCCGGCGCGAACACGCCCATGGTGGCGCAACGCACTTCGGGCGGCACCTCATCGGGCGGGAACAGGCAGGCGTAGCAAGGGCTGTGGGGCACGCGCGGGTCGAACACCGCGAGTTGACCGTCCCAGCGCACGGCAGAGGCAAACACCAGCGGTTTGCTGTGGCGCACGCTGGCCCGGTTGAGCAGATGGCGCGTCTCGAAGCGGTCGGTGCAATCGATCAGCACATCGGCCTGCGGGGCCCATGCATCCAGCCAGGCGTCGTCGGCACGGGCCTGAACGGCCTGCACCTGCACCTCGGGGTTGAGCGCCAGCAGGGTGTCACGGGCCGAAGCCACCTTGGCCTGGCCCACTCTGTCGTGGCGGTGCACGATCTGGCGCTGCAGGTTGGTCAGGTCCACCGTGTCAGGGTCGACCACCGTGATGCGCCCCACACCGGCACTGGCCAGGTACATCAGGGCCGGGGCACCCAGGCCCCCTGCCCCCACCACCAGGGCGTGCGATTGCAGCAAGCGCTGCTGGATGTCTTCCGACCACTCGTCCAGCAGCAGATGGCGGCTGTAGCGCAGCCGCTGCTCATCGTTCACTTGCCGTCGGCCTTGGGCTTGTCGTCCTTGGCCTTGTCATCCTTGGACTTGTCGTCCTTCGATTTCTCTTCCTTGCGCTCGACCATGGTCTTGGACGCCTGCACCGGCTGGCCCTTGAGCTGGTTCAGCGCCTGCTGCAGCTGGAAGTCTTCGGGTGAACCGAATTCGGGCAGCGGCTTGGGCTTGTCGTCCTTGTCCTTGGCGGCCTTTTCCTTTTCTTCCAGGCGCTTGATGGCTTCCTCACGGGCCTTCTCGCGCGCGGCGTCCTTGGACTCGGGGCCCTGGCCACTGGAGATGTGCTTTTCCAGGTCGGCTTCGCGCATGCGCAGCGCGCTGTACAGATTGCCTTCGGCCGATTCGTCGACCATCACATCGGGCACGATGCCCTTGGCCTGGATGCTGCGGCCACTGGGCGTGTAGTAACGCGCGGTGGTGATCTTCAGGGCCGTGTCGGCCGTCAGCTGGCGCACGGTCTGCACCGAGCCCTTGCCGAAGGTCTGTGCGCCCATGATCACGGCGCGCTTGTGGTCCTGCAGGGCACCCGAGACAATCTCGGAGGCCGAGGCCGAGCCTTCATTGACCAGCACCACCATGGGCACGTTCTTGAGCGCGGCCGGCAGGCGGGCCAGCACATCGCTGCCGCTGCGGCGCGAGTAGTCTTCCGGGCGGGCCATGAACTTCTGCTTGCTTTCAGCCAGCTGGCCGTCGGTGCTGACCACCAGCACATCCTTGGGCAGGAAGGCCGACGAGATCGCGATGGCACCATCGAGCAGGCCACCCGGGTCGTTGCGCAAGTCGAGCACCAGGCCCTTGATCTTGGGCTCGTCGGCGTAGAGCTTGCTGACCTTGCTCACGAAGTCTTCCACCGTGCGATCCTGGAACTGCGTGATGCGCACGTAGGCGTAGCCGGGCTCGACCACCTTGGCCCGCACGCTTTGCACCCGGATCTCTTCGCGGACGATGGTGACCGGGAAGCTGCGGTTCTCGCTCTTGCGGAAGATGGTGAGGATGACCTTGGTGTTGGGCTCGCCACGCATGCGCTTGACGGCCTGGTCCATGGTCAGGCCCTTGACGAAGGTCTCGTCGATCTTGGTGATCAGGTCGCCACTCTTGAGCCCCGCACGGAAGGCCGGCGAGCCTTCGATGGGCGAGACCACCTTGACCAGTCCGTCTTCCATGCCGATTTCAATGCCCACCCCCACGAACTTGCCGGTGGTGCCTTCGCGGAATTCCTTGAACGTGGTCTTGTCGAAGTACTGGCTGTGCGGGTCCAGGCCCGCGACCATGCCGCCGATGGCATCGCTGATGAGCTTCTTCTCATCGACCGCTTCAACGTAGTCGGTCTTGATCATGCCGAAGACGGCGGCCAGCTGTTGCAGCTCTTCGAGGGGCAACTGCGGCGTCGCATTGCGCGCGGTGGCCTGGAACTGCATGGTGGTCATGCCACCGGCGAGGGCACCAATGGCCACCCAGCCCGCAATCTTCATTTTGGAGGTCATTGTCCTTGCCTCGGTCTGCTCAGCGACGTGCCTCGACATGAAGCACCTGTGGATCTTGCAGTATAGGAGAGCACCTGCAGGCGCAAGGGGCAATGTGGCCCGAAAAGCCGCGCAGATCGCGTGAAGACGGGTGAAGCCTCAGGCCACGCTCTGCGCATGTCGCGCGAAGGTCACGACTTGCTCGGGCGTCAGGCGAATGCCCACCTGCTCGCCGGGATGCAGCACGGGCTCGGCAGGCAGTTCGGCGTAGAGCACCTGGCCGTCGCTCAGGCGCAGCGTGCACAGCGCATCGGCACCACGAAACACCCAGCGAAGCACCTCGGCACGCAGGGGACTGTCGGGATCGAGGGCCACGTCGTGGGCACGCAGCAGCAGGTCGTGGTGCGCCGGGCTGGCCTGGTTGGCCGCATCGGCCGGACGCGGGTCATGCGCCGCCATCCAGCGCGAAGGCAGCAACACGCCCTGCCCGATGAATTCGGCCACAAAGCGGCTGGCCGGCTGGCGGTACAGCTGCTGGGGCGCATCCCACTGGTGCAACTGGCCCTGGTGCATCACACCCACCTTGTCGCCCAGGGCAAAGGCCTCGGCCTGGTCGTGGGTGACAAACAGGGCCGTGGTGCCCGTGGCCTTGAGGATGTCGCGCAGTTCGTGCACCAGGCGTTCGCGCAGGCTGGTGTCGAGGCTGGAGAAAGGCTCGTCGAGCAGGATCAGGTCGGGCGCAGGCGCCAGGGCCCGGGCCAGCGCCACCCGTTGCTGCTGCCCACCCGACAGCTGGTGCGGCCAGCGGCTGGCCAGGCCCTCCAGACCCACCAGTTGCAGCATGCGGCCCACGCGTTCGCGGCGCTCGTGGCGCGATAGGTGGCGCAGCCCGAAGGCCACATTGCCCGCCACCGTGAGGTGGGGGAACAGGGCGAAATCCTGGAACACCATGCCGATGCGGCGTTTTTCAGCCGGCACGTGGCGGCGCGCAACCGGGTCGCACACCACCTGGCCCGCCATTTCCACGCGGCCGCCGCAGGGCTTTTCCAGGCCCGCCACCACGCGCAGCAGTGTGGTCTTGCCGCAGCCCGACGGGCCCAGCAGCACGCCGATTTCACCGGGCATCAGCGTCAGGCTGACCCCATCGAGCACAGGGCGGGCCGCCGGGCCAGCCCAGCGCATGACCAGTTGGTGAACGGACAGCATCGGGTTCATGCCTGCATGGTATCATCAAATGATAATGAGAGCTGTTTGCATTTACTTGCTGATCGGGGTGGCCGTGTTGTTGAGCCTGCCCGTGGTCAGCGTGCTCACAGCCTGGGCCGGCGGCCCCGAGACCTGGGCCACCGTTCGCCACCAGTTCGACACCGTGATGGGCGTGTACGCCTGGTCGTCGTTGCGGCTGGCCTTGGGCGTGGCCGTGGGCAGCGCCCTGCTGGGTGGCCTGACGGCTGCGGCCGTGGCCCTGCTGGAATTCCCGGGCCGCCGCTGGCTGGGCGCAGCGCTGTTGTTGCCCATGGCCATGCCCGCCTATGTGCTGGCCTACGTGATGACCGACACGCTGCAGTTCAGCGGCCCGGTGCAGACCTGGTGGCGTGCCTGGCAAGGTGCCGACGCCGCGCGCCTGCCCGACGTGCGCAGCCTGGGCGGTGCGGTGGTGCTGATGGTGCTGTGCCTGTACCCCTATGTGTACCTGCTGGTGCGCGCCAGCCTGGCCGACCAGGGCATGCGCCTGATGGAAGCAGCCCGCATGCTGGGGGCCAGCTGGCCCCGCCGCCTGCTGACCGTGGCGCTGCCCGTGGCCCGACCAGCCCTGGTGGCCGGCGTGGCCCTGACCCTGATGGAAACGCTGGCCGACTACGGCGTGGGCTCGTACTTTGGCCTGACCACCGTGACCACCGGTATCTACCGCGCCTGGCTGTCGATGGACGACCGGCTGGCTGCCGCCCAGCTGGCCAGCCTGCTGCTGGTGGTGGTGATCGGGCTGCTGTGGCTGGAACAACGCGCACGCCGCGGCATGTCGCTGGCGATGAACCGGCCTGGCGCCTCGGCCTCGCAAGTGGCGCCCTTGCGCCTGCGGGGCTGGGCAGGCTGGGCCGTGAGCCTGGGTTGCGCCCTGCCCGTGCTGCTGGGCTTCGTGCTGCCCACCGTGCGCCTGCTGCAACTGCTGTGGCAGGAACATCAGCACGGCGAATTCGGCCTGCCCTGGGCCCAGTTTGCGCAGTGGTGCCTGCACAGCCTGCAGCTGGCCGGCGGTGCCGCGGTGCTGACCGTGCTGCTGGCCCTGGTGCTGGTGCACCTGGTGCGCACCACCGGGCACCGACTGCTCAAGGGCGCCACGGTGCTGCTGTCGATGGGCTATGCCGTGCCCGGCGCGGTCATCGCGGTGGGCCTGCTGTGGCCGGCCGGGTGGCTGCAATCGGTCTGGCCTGCCGAGTGGCTTGACCCGCAGCGCCCGCTGCTGTCGCCTGCCGGGCTCATGACCGGCACGCTGTTCGGCCTGATGTACGCCTACCTGGTGCGCTTTTCTTCGGTGGCGCTGCAGACCATCGAATCGGGCGACGCCCACATCAGCCGCACACTGGACGAAAGCGCCCGCCTGATGGGCATCTCCGGCTGGGCCCTGTGGTGGAAGGTGCACCTGCCCTTGCTGTGGCGCCCTGCCCTGGCCGCCACCACACTGGTGTTCGTCGATGTGATGAAGGAACTGCCGGCCACCCTGGTGCTGCGCCCCTTCGACAGCGACACCCTGGCCGTGATGGCCTACCAGCTGGCCCGGGATGAACGCCTGGGTGAAGCGGCCCTGCCCTCGCTGGCGATGGTGGTCGTCGGGCTGGTGCCCGTGCTGATGTTGTATCGGCAGCTGAGCAAGGCCCGCCACGCCCCAGCGCACTGACCGGGTCTGATAGGCTAGTGAATCTGCGAGCGCCCTGCGCCGCCCATCACTGCGCCGAAACGATGCCCTTGTCGCCGCACGCCCGCCTGCTGCTGCAGCGCGCCGCCATCACCTTTGCTGCCTACACGTTGGCAGGCTCGGCTTCGCTGTGGCTGTCCGGCTCCAACGATGCGGTGTCCCTGATGTACCTGGCCACTGGCGTGGGCCTGGCCTTCGTGCTGGGCTGGGGCCGCTGGATGGCCCTTCCTGTGGGGCTGGGTTCCACCACGGTGTCCTGGATCGGCCAGTGCCTGTCGTCGCCCGACCCGATCGGCTGGGCACTGTGGGCATCCTTCGTGATCAGCGGCATTGGCGGCGGGCTGCAAGCCTGGCTGGCCGCCCGCTGGACCATGCCCGATCCGGAGGGTGATCTGAGGCTGGATCGCCCGCGTGACATCGTGACCTTTCTGGTGCTGGCTGGCCCCATGGCCTGCGTCGTCAACGCCGCCATCAGCACCACCGCCATGGTGGGCCTGGACCTGCTGCCTGCCGCCCAATGGGCCCCCACACTCGTGAGCTGGTGGGCCGGCGACGCCCTGGGTGTGCTGATGGGCACCCCTCCTCTGCTGACGCTGCTGGCGCG
>JBEGRT010000149.1:0-5373 GCA_041180305.1 Pseudomonadota bacterium | reverse complement strand
CCCCCCCCCCCCCCCCCCCCCCCCCCCCCCCCCCCCCCGCCCCCAACCTGCACGATGCCGAAGGTCTGGACTGGATCACCGTCACCTATGGCCAGCCGGTGCACGCCACCGAAGTGCGCGTGGTGCTGCGCGGGCAGGTGGGCCCGCGGGCCATCACCCGACTCGATGCCATCGACGAAGCCGGCCAGGCGCACACCCTGTGGGCTGGCGAAGTGGGCGACACGCCCGAGTGGCGCGGCGAGCGCACCTGGTTCATCCGCAAGTTCGAGCGCACGCCCTTCAAGGTGGCCTCGGTGCGTGTGGTCTTCGCCAACAAGGTGGTGCCCGGCGTCAAGCTGGTCGACGCCGTGCAGGTGGTGGGCCGCCCGGTCTGATCGCCGCCCTCACGGGTTTCGGCCCCGCATGAAAAAAGGCCCCGTGAGGGGCCTTTTTGCTGGGCGTCATGCCATCTCAATGACGGAAGTGGCGAGTGCCGGTGAACACCATCGCAATGCCACGCTCATCAGCGGCAGCGATCACTTCGTCGTCGCGCACCGAGCCACCCGGGTGGATGACGCAGGTGGCACCGGCATCGACCACCACATCCAGGCCGTCACGGAACGGGAAGAAGGCGTCCGACGCCACGGCGCTGCCTTGCAGGGTCAGGCCGGCGTGCTGGGCCTTGATGCTGGCGATGCGGGCCGAGTCCAGGCGGCTCATCTGGCCGGCGCCCACGCCCATGGTCATGCCGTCCTTGCAGAACACGATGGCGTTGCTCTTCACGAAGCGGGCCACGGTCCAGGCGAACAGCATGTCCTGCAATTGCTGGGCGGTGGGTTGCAGCTTGCTCACCACCTTGATGTCACCGACCAGGTCGATGTTGTCGGCCGACTGCAGCAGCATGCCGCCGCCCACGCGCTTGAAATCCAGGGCGTTGCCCAGGGTGCGGGTGGCATCGGTCAGGGGCACTTCCAGCAGGCGCACGTTCTGCTTGCTGGCATACGCGGCGCGGGCAGCGTCGGTGAACTTCGGTGCGATCACCACTTCCACGAACTGCTTGTTGGCGTTGATGGCGTCGATCACGTCGGCATCGACCACGCGGTTGAAGGCCATGATGCCGCCGAAGGCGCTGGTCGGGTCGGTCTTGAGGGCCTTGGTGTAGGCCTCCAGCGGGCCCGTGCCCACGGCCACGCCGCAGGGGTTGGCGTGCTTGATGATCACGCAGGCGGGGGCTTCAAAGGCCTTCACGCATTCCCAGGCGGCATCGGCGTCGGCGATGTTGTTGAAGCTCAGCTCCTTGCCCTGGATTTGCGTCCAGTTGGCCAGGGTGCTGACCACGGGCTTGGCTTCACGGTAGAAGGCGGCGCTCTGGTGCGGGTTCTCGCCGTAACGCATGCCCTGCACCTTGTGCAGCTGCAGGTTGTACACGGCGGGGTACTCGGCCTTGGTGGGCACGGCTTCAGTGGCCAGCTCCGAACCGGCTTCCAGGCTGGTCAGGTAGTTGGTGATCATGCCGTCGTAGGCGGCGGTGTGGGCGAACACCTTCTTGGCCAGCATGAACTTGGTGGTGCGGGTGATCTGGCCGGCCTTCATTTCCGTCAGCACCTGTTCGTAGTCGACCGGATCGATGATCACGGCCACGTCCTGCCAGTTCTTGGCGGCCGAGCGCAGCATGGTGGGGCCGCCGATGTCGATGTTCTCGATGGCGTTGGCCAGGGTGCAGTCGGCCTGGGCGGTGGCCTGGGCGAAGGGGTACAGGTTCACCACCAGCATGTCGATGGTGTCGATGCCGTGTTCCTTCAGGGCGGCCATGTGCTCGGGCAGGTCGCGGCGGGCCAGGATGCCGCCGTGCACGCGCGGGTGCAGCGTCTTCACGCGGCCATCGAGCATCTCGGGGAAGCCAGTGATCTCGGCCACTTCGGTGACGGGCAGGCCTTTTTCAGCCAGCAGCTTGGCGGTGCCGCCGGTGGACAGCAGGCGCACGCCCTGGGCATGCAGGGCTTGTGCGAATTCGACGATGCCGGTCTTGTCGGACACGGACAGCAAGGCGGTCAAGGCCATGGTGTTTCCTTCAGTTCAAAGAGCGTGGATGTTGAAAAAACGGGGCAGGGCGGCGCGCGCTCACTTCACGAGCTTGTGCTCGATCAGCTTGCGGCGCAGCGTGTTGCGGTTGATGCCGAGCCAGTCGGCGGCCTTGGACTGGTTGCCTTCGGCGCGCGCCAGCACCAGCTCCAGCATGGGCTTTTCGACGGCGGCCAGCACCATGTCGTACACGCCATGGGGCTCGGCACCGCGCAGGTCCTGGAAATAGCTTTCCAGGTTGTCCTTGATGCAGTCTTGGATGTTCTTCTTGCTCATGTCTTCTCGGTCGGCCCGCCTCAGTTCATGTGGCAGGCTGTGCGTGGTACGGCCCCAAGTTCATCGGTGTCGGTGTCATCCGGCATCGCGTCGGGGGCGCTGGCGGGCAGGCGTTCGTGCGCCTGCGCCAGTTCGTCAAAAAAATGGGTGACAGCCTGCACCTGCGCTTCGCAGCTTTCCAGCGTGTTCATGTGCTGGCGGAAGGCTTCGCCACCGGGCAAGGCCCTCACGGCCCAGCCGATGTGCTTGCGCGCCGTGCGCACGCCGGCGAATTCGCCATACAGGCCGTAGTGGTCGTCCAGGTGTTCCAGCAGCCACTGGCGCACTTGCGTGGTCAGGGGCTGGGCGCGGTGCTCACCCGTGCGCAGGAAGTGGTCGATGTCGCCGAAGATCCAGGGGCGCCCTTGGGCGGCGCGGCCCACCATCAGGGCATCGGCGCCGGTGTGGCGCAGCACGGCCAGGGCTTTTTCGGGCGTGGTGATGTCGCCATTGGCCACCACCGGCACCTTCACGGCCGCTTTCACGGCGGCGATGGTGTCGTACTCGGCAAAGCCCTTGTAGCCCTGCTCGCGGGTGCGGCCGTGCACGGTCAGCATGGCCACGCCAGCGCTTTCGGCGGCGCGGGCAATGCGTTCGGCGTTCTTGTTCTGCTGGCTCCAGCCGGTGCGCATCTTCAGCGTGACGGGCACACCATGGGGGGCACAGGCGCCCACCACGGCTTCCACGATCTGCAAGGCCAGGGCTTCGTCCTGCATCAGGGCCGAGCCTGCCCACTTGTTGCACACCTTCTTGGCCGGGCAGCCCATGTTGATGTCGATGATCTGGGCGCCCCGGTCGACGTTGTAGGCCGCAGCCTCGGCCATCATGGCCGCGTCGGTGCCGGCGATCTGCACGGCAATGGGCGCCGTTTCACCGTCGTGGTTGGCGCGGCGCGAGGTCTTCAGGCTGTGCCAGAGGTCTTTGCGCGAAGTCACCATCTCGCTCACGGCGTAGCCGGCCCCCAGCCGTTTGCACAGCTGGCGGAAAGGCCGGTCGGTCACCCCTGCCATGGGGGCCACGAACAGCGCGTTGGGCAGGAAATGAGGGCCGATCTTCACAACACAAACGGGGCGCCAAAGACACCAAAGCCCCGACCGACGCTGGCCAGGGCTGCTTAAAAAAGAGGCAAATTATAGCCACTCACGGGCCGCCTGACCAGCGCTTTTTCTGCGGCCCATGCCATCATGCGGATCAGGAGGTGTGCCTTGGAGTCGTGGCTGCTGGGGATGTTGTCGCAGGTGCTGGCGTGGTTGTCGCTGCCTGATGTGGGCCTGCCTGCCGTGTTCCTGGTGGCCTTCGTGTCGGCCACTCTGCTGCCCATGGGCTCCGAGCCTGCCGTGCTGGCCCTGGTCACGGCCCGCCCCGAGCTGTTCTGGCCAGCCGTGGGCGTGGCCACCCTGGGCAACACCGTGGGCGGCATGGTTTCGTGGTGGATGGGGCGCGCAGCTGCCCGGGCGCGCGACCGCTGGCGGCAGGGGGCTGATCCAGCGGAACCGGCTGGCCCGGCCGACCGCTCGGGCTCGCACGTCCGGGCCCAGGCCTGGTTGCAGCGCTGGGGGCCTCGCGCCTGCCTGCTGTCGTGGCTGCCGGTGGTGGGCGACCCGCTGTGCGCCGTGGCCGGCTGGCTGAACCTGCCGGCGGCGCCCTGCGCGCTGTACATGGCCCTCGGCAAGGGCCTGCGCTATGTGGGCCTGACCCTGGCCCTGCAGCACCTGCTCTGAGCCGCTCAGGCGCTGCAGTTTCCGTGAAGCAGCAATTTGTTACCCATGCTTCGTGATTTGTTCACATGTTCATGGGATGTGGCGTTAGACTGCATCCCACGCGTCGCATCAAAGCCAAGACAACGAGCGACGTGGCGCTGTCATCGCAAACGAATGTCCAGGGAGGACCATTGCGAGCAACAAGGCCCCGGGAAACCGGGGCCTTTTGCGTGGTGGGATCACTTCTTCACGTCGATGGTGATCACCGTGAACTGACCATTGACCTTGTCGGCGGTGAAGCTCACCTTGTCGCCCACCTGCACCTTCTTGAGAAAGGCCGGGTCGGCCACGCGGAACGACATCTGCATGGCCGGCATGTCGAGGTTGCGGATCTCGCCGTGCTTGAGGGTGATCTTGCCGGCTTCAGTGTCCACCTTGCGCACTTCGCCGTCCACGGCCTGGGCGTGGGCGGCCAGGCTCAGGCCCAGCAGGCTGGCGGCGGCCAGTCGGGACAGGGTGCGACGCAGGGACGATTGGCTCACGGTCCTCTCCATCGGTGTGGGCGGTCAGGCGGCTGGCGGGGTGCCAGAGGCGCACATCATGCCCTGATCCTTCAACGTGGGGGCAGACCCCCGAGTTGACAGGGGGCATCCGCGCGCAAGTTCCTTAAAATGCAGCCTTTGCGCCGCCGCTCCTGGCAGGCGCCCCTTCACCCGTCAGTTGCCGTCATGACCACCACCGCTTCGCCCGACCAGGACCCCGTGGCCCACATCGCCCCCCGTGACAAGGCCGAGATCCTGGCCCAGGCCCTGCCTTACATCCGCAAGTTCCACGGCAAGACCATCGTCATCAAGTACGGCGGCAACGCCATGACCGACCCCGAACTGCAGGCCGATTTCGCCGAAGACGTGGTGCTGCTCAAGCTGGTCGGCCTGAACCCGGTGGTGGTGCACGGCGGCGGCCCGCAGATCGATGCCGCGCTGAACAAGATTGGCAAGAAGGGCCAGTTCATCCAGGGCATGCGTGTCACCGACGAAGAAACCATGGAAGTGGTGGAGTGGGTGCTGGCCGGTGAAGTGCAGCAGGACATCGTGGGCCTGATCAATGCGGCCGGCGGCAAGGCCGTGGGCCTGACGGGCCGTGATGGTGGGCTGATCCGCGCGCGCAAGCTCAAGCTGCTGGACCTGAACGACCCCAGCAAGGAACACGATGTCGGACAGGTGGGCGAGATCGACACCATCGACCCCAGCGTGGTCAAGGCCCTGCAGGACGACCAGTTCATCCCCGTGATCAGCCC
>JBEGRT010000148.1:0-5630 GCA_041180305.1 Pseudomonadota bacterium | reverse complement strand
CCACGACCCCGAGCCTGCACCGGCAACGCCCAGAAAAAAACCCCGAGCAGCCACGCTGCCGGGGTCTCGCACGAGGCGCTGAGCGCCTCAGCCGCAAGGCTTCAAGTTCAGATCAGGACCTTGAGCACGGTGGTCGTGGCCTTGACCACGGGCGTGCCGGCGATGACACCTGCGTTGTACAGCCCGGTGGCCAGAGCGGCACCGGCCTGAGCGCCCGTCTTCACGGTGGTGGTCAGGATGCCGGCACCGGCGACTTGTTGCACTTGCTTGGCGTTCAGTTGTTGCATGGGGTACTCCATTGGATCAGGGAGGCGATTGAATATTCAAAACAACTTCAATTCGCGGGCACATATTGGAATCCTTCAAATGTATTTCAGAGGCCATGCAATGAGATTCACCGACACCTCAAACCATTCGCATCTGAATATCAACACCCTCAGATTCCAGTCATTTTCGAAAACCCCCGCACCTCACAGCGAAGGGGCTTTCAGGTCGTCAAAGACTCAGATCAGGACCTTCAGCAGGGCCGAACCGGTCTTCACCAAGGGGGTGCCGACGATCACGCCTGCGTTGTACAGGCCCGAACCCAGGGCGACACCCGCCTGAGCACCGGTTTTCACGGTGGTGGTCAGGATGCCGGCGCCGGCGACTTGTTGCACTTGCTTTTGGTTCAGTTGTTGCATTTTGTTTGCTCCAGTCAGTGTGAGGTTTTTGAACTTCGTGAATCGCTGGGCTTGTTGCTTTGCGAATCCACTACTTCACTTTAACCGTCGCATCCGCCATGCCAGATCGGGGGAATATGTGCCCGCTCATGAAATCCCCTCGAAAAGGGGGAAGGGTTATCTCGCAGGCCACCGATACCCCTTTCGCATGGGCCGCAAGGCCAATGAGAGTCAATATTGCCGATATTTATTTCGAATGGCGAAAACGGTAATGTCTGCTTCTGACAGATTGTCGTGTTTGCGAGGTACACCAGCGAAGTGACCGTTTGAAACGGGTAGTCCCCCTGTGGCGTGTCTGCTTTTGACAAGCACCCGCGCATGCGCCGCATGGCCCGCACCGCGATACACAACAGGCATGAGGGCTCACCAAGGGTTTCCGCGAAACGGCGCCCACACGCGCCCTCAGACCGGCGATTTGTCACGCAGTCCCCGGCGCTTGCGTGCCCGACGGCTGGATCGGGCCCCGGCAAAGTGCCACCATGCAGGCATGAGCACCACCAGCATCGCCCTGTCCGGCATGAACGCCGCCATGCTGCAGCTCGACGTGAGCGCCGGCAACGTGGCCAATGCCCAGACCCCGGGCTACCGCAAGCAAGCGGTGGCGTTGGAAGCCGTGCCCGAAGGCCAGGGCGTGAAAGCCCAGGTCACGCAGACCCTGCGAACACCCGATGCGCAAGCCGGTCTGGCCGGCGAGATGGTGGGCCAGCTGGCCGCCACCTATTACTTCCGCGCCAACCTCAAGGTGCTGCAAACCGAAGAGCGCATGACGGGCACGCTGCTCGACATGCGGGCTTGAGGGTCTCGGGCCCAAGCCTCGGGTTTGTCCTCAGGCCGAAGTGTCGCCACTGCTTCCCTGGTGTCGGAGACTTCCCTGGGCAGGCGCAGGCGTGCGCCCTACAGTGAGGGCATGCCTGCAGTACCCACCGCCCCCTCCATGTCGTCCGCCGAAGGCCTGATGCCTGAACGCATTCGGCGCGGCGACCACACGATTGCCTTGCAACGCTGGGGCGACCCCCGGCGCCCGGTGGTGGTGCTGGTGCATGGCTACCCCGACGACCGCAGCATCTGGGCGCCCATGGCGCGCCTGCTGGCCGACGAATTCCATGTGGTGGCTTACGACGTGCGCGGCGCAGGGGGTTCGGGCAAGCCGTGGGCCAAGCGCCAGTACGCGCTGGCCGAACTCAGCGCCGATTTCCGCGCCGTGATCGAGCACGTCAGCCCGGGGCGCGCGGTGCATGTGGTGGCGCACGACTGGGGCTCGGTGCAAAGCTGGGAAAGCGTGACCGACCCTGGCCTGAAAGGGCGCATCGCCAGCTACACCTCGTGCTCGGGCCCTTGCCTGGACCACATGGGCCACTGGATCCGGCACCGGCTGCAACACCCTTCCTGGGCGCACAGCCTGGCCCTGACCCGGCAGTTGCTCAAGTCCTGGTACGTGTACCTGTTCCATGTGCCGGTGCTGCCCGAGCTGCTGTGGATGCTGCTGTTCGGCCCGGCCTTCGCGCCGCTGCTGCACCTGCTGGAAGGCATCCGCACCGAAGGCCGCGCCCAGCAAACGGGGGACGCAGTGCGCGGCATGCGCCTGTACCGAGCCAATGTGTTCCCACGCCTGTGGGCCCCGCGTGAGCGACATGCCGTGGCCCCTGTGCAATTGCTGATCCCCCTGCAAGACCGCTTCATCAGCCCGGCCCTGTATGACGACCTGCACCGCTGGGTGCCCCAGCTCACCCGCCAGACTTTCCAGGCCGGGCACTGGCTGCCCCTGAGCCACCCCAGCGAAATGGCCGGGGCGGTGCGGCGCTTCGTGCGCCAGACCGAAGGCAGCCGCCCGCATGGGGCTTCGCAGCAGGCATGAAAAAGGGCACCCGAAGGTGCCCTGATGGGTGCCAGCCGCGGTGGCTCAGAACAGCTGCAGGCTGACCCAGTAGGCCACACCGGCCACGAAGGCCGATGCGGGGATGGTGAGCACCCAGGCCCACACGATGTTGCCGGCCACGCCCCAGCGAACGGCGCTGGCGCGCTGCACCGAGCCCACGCCCACGATGGCGCCGGTGATGGTGTGCGTGGTGGACACCGGCACGCCGATGGCCGTGGCGATGAACAAGGTCATGGCGCCACCGGTTTCGGCACAGAAGCCACCCACGGGCTTGAGCTTGGTGATCTTCTGACCCATGGTCTTGACGATGCGCCAGCCACCGAACATGGTGCCTGCACCGATGGCCGCGTAGCAGGCCACGATCACCCAGGTCGGCGGCGCCTTGTCGGCACTGGCGGCATAACCCGTCGAGATCAGCAGCATCCAGATGATGCCGATGGTCTTCTGGGCGTCATTGCCGCCGTGCCCCAGGCTGTAAGCCCCGGCCGACACCAGCTGCAGCCGGCGGAACCAGCGGTCCACCTTGGAAGGCGGTGTGCGCCGGCAGATCCAGGCCACGATCACCATCATCAGCGAGCCCAGGGTGAAGCCCAGGGCCGGCGAGACGAAGATGAAGGTGACGGTGCGCATGATGCCGGTGCCGATCAGGGCACTGGCGCCAGCCTTGGCCAGCACGGCGCCCACGATGCCCCCGATCAGCGCGTGCGACGAGCTGCTGGGGATGCCGTAGTACCAGGTGATCACGTTCCAGGTGATGGCGCCCGTGAGGGCCCCGAACACCACGTGCACGTCGACCACCCCGGGCTGGGCAATGCCCTTGCCCACCGTCGCGGCCACGCTGAGGTGGAACACGAAGATGGCGACGAAGTTGAAGAACGCCGCGAACAGCACCGCCTGCGTCGGGCGCAGCACGCCCGTCGAGACCACGGTGGCGATCGAGTTGGCCGCATCGTGGAAGCCGTTCATGAAGTCGAACAGCAGCGCGAGCACGACCAGCGCGGCGATGACCCACAGGGCCACCTGCATGGTTTCCATGAAGTTCCCCCGGGATCAGGAGTTCTCGAGGATGACACCCTCGATCAGCTTGGCCACGTCCTCGCACTTGTCGGTGACGGTTTCCAGCAGCTCGTAGATGGCCTTGAGCTTGATCACTTCACGCACGTCGGGCTCGTCGCGGAACAGCTTGCTCATGGCGGCGCGCATGACGCGGTCGGCATCGCTTTCCAGCTGGTCGATTTCTTCGCAGGTCTTGAGGGCGGCCTGGGCCACCTTCTGGTCACCGATGTCGTGCAGCAGGGCCACGGCATCCTTGAGGCGCTCGACGCTGCGCACGCACAGCTCGGTCAGGCGCTCGATTTCTTCGGTCATGCGGCGCACGTCGTACAGCGCCATGGTCTCGGCCGAATCCTGCAGCAGGTCGGCCACGTCGTCCATCGTGTTGATGAGCGAGTGGATCTGCTCGCGGTCCAGCGGCGTGATGAAGGTCAGGTGCAGCAGGCGGTTGACTTCGCGGGTGACCGAATCGGCCGCGTTTTCCGCGTTGTCGACCTGCTTGTTGTACTTCTCGCGCAGCGAGGGGTCGTTGTAGTTCTTGACCAGCGCCGCGAAGGCGTGAGCGGCCTCGACGACATGCTGGGCATGTTGGTTGAAGAGCTCAAAAAAATTGCCCTCACGGGGCAGCAGCTTGCCAAAGATCATGGTGGACTATGGTGTGTCACTGGTGTGACATTGACTTGTGGTACCTCCTGATTTTACCCAGCCGCCGCTTCACATCGAGAAATGAACGCCGATAATGGCCCCATGACCCTGCTCAGGCCTTTCGTGCGTGACCTGGCCCGCTGTGTGCTGGCCTGGTGGATCGCCGTGGTCGGGCTGGGTGCCTGGGCACCGGCACTGGCCGCAGCCAACGAGCTGGGCGCGGTCTGTTCGGTGCGCAGCAGTGGTGCCGAGCGCCTGACTGCCCAGGAGCAGGCAGGCAAAGGCGTGGCCGGGCACCATGGGCTGGATTGCCTGATGTGCTGTCACGCACCGACGCTGCCTTCGCCCCCTGTCATCCTGTTGCCCCATGCCTTGCCGCTGGGTCATGTGCTGCAAAGCATCCCTGCCGCCCGCCTGGCGGCCCTGGTGTCGGCGCCCTTGCCGGCACGTGGCCCTCCGGCCTGACCTGAACCCTCCCCTGGGTTCCTGTTGCCACCGACCGGCCCAGCCGCGCCGGTCAGACGCGCATCGCGTCCGCACGGAGAGTTCATGTCTGTCGCACACCCCACCTGCCTGGCCCTGGCCAGCGCCCTGTGCTGTTCCGGCGTCTGGGCCCAGGCCCCCGCCGAAGCCACCGACCAGCAAGCCCGAGACCTGGGCATCACCATCGTCAGCCGCAGCCAGCCCAGTTCGCTGCCCACGCGCATTCCCACCACGATGGAGGGCATCGACCGCGCCACGCTCGCTACCACGGTCAATGCCACCGACAGCGAAGACGCGCTCAAGTATTTCCCCAGCCTGCTGGTGCGCAAGCGCTACATCGGGGACTACAACCACGCGATCTTGTCCACCCGCGCCTCCGGCACGGGCAACAGCGCCCGCTCCATGGTGTTCGCCGACGGCATCCTGCTGTCGAACCTGCTGGGCAACGGCGTCGGAGGGCTCAGCTACCCACCCCGCTGGAACCTGGTCACCCCGGAAGAAATCGACCGGGTCGATGTGATGTACGGGCCGTTTTCGGCCGCCTATGCCGGCAACTCGGCGGGGGCAGTGGTGGATTACGTGACCCGCATGCCGCAGCAGCTGGAAAGCCATTTCCAGATCGGCGCGGTGCAGCAACCTTTTGACCTCTACAACACCCACACCACCTACCGGGCCTGGCAGACCAGCGCCTCGGTGGGCAGCCGAGAGGGCGCCTGGTCGTGGTGGCTGAATCTGAACCACACCGACAGCGATGGCCAGCCCCTGACCTTCGCCACGCGCACCCGCGCGGCTGGCAGCGCCAGCGCCTCATCGGGCACCCCCGTGAGCGGTGCGGTGGCCGGCGCCAACAA
>JBEGRT010000147.1:0-6034 GCA_041180305.1 Pseudomonadota bacterium | reverse complement strand
GCCAGCGCCACGCGCTGCTGCTCGCCGCCCGACATCACCGTGGGGCGATGGCCCAGGCGCTCGCCCAGGCCCACGCGCCGGAGCATGGCCGTGGCCAGTTCAGCGGCCTGCGCCTCGCCGCGCAATTCCAGCGGGAGCATCACGTTTTCCAGGGCCGTGAGGTGCCCGATGAGCTGAAAATTCTGGAAGACGAAGCCGATGTGCGCGGCCCGATGGGCCGCACGCTGGTCTTCATCAAGGGTGAACATGGGCTGCCCGGCCAGCAGCACTTCGCCACTGCTGGGCACATCCAGCCCCGCCAGGATGGACAGCAAGGTGCTTTTGCCAGAGCCCGAAGCGCCCACCAGGGCCACCGTTTCACCCGGCCAGACCTCCAGGCTGGCGCCACTGAGGATGTTCAGCGTGCCGCTGCTGTCTTCCACCGACTTGGTGATGTGCTGAGCGCTCAGCACCGAGGTGCCCGTGTGGGCGGTGGCTTGGGACGAAGAGGTGTGCATGGTGGGCGGTTGATCTGGACGCCTGCAGACTCTAAGCCACTTGCAAAGCCCTGGCACCGCACCCGGCCTCCCGGAAAAGCCTGGACTTGGGCTATCGTGCGGGGATGCAACACCCCCGCATGCACCGTAAGCCCTTGATGACTCGCCGTGACTGGCTGGAACTGGCCATCGCCACGGGCATGGTCTTGATTGGCCCGCTGGCCGCAGCGCAGAATGCCCCCACGGCAGGCGCCGCCGCTGCGGCACCCTTGCTGGTGCTGGGCGACAGCCTGTCGGCCGAATACGGGCTGCCTCGCGGCACGGGCTGGGTAGCCTTGATGGAGGCCCGCCTCAAGGCTTCGGGCCATTCCCTGCCGGTGGTCAATGCCAGCATCAGCGGTGAAACCACTGCCGGGGGACTGAGCCGCCTGCCCAGCCTGCTGCAAAACCATCGGCCGCAGATGGTGGTGGTTGAACTGGGCGCCAACGATGCGCTGCGTGGCCTGTCGCTGAAGGTCACACAGGAGAACCTGACGCGCATCGTGTCACTGGCACAGGCCCAAAAGGCGCGTGTGCTGCTGGTCGGCATGAGGATGCCACCCAACTTCGGGCAACGGTATGCCGATCAGTTTGCAGAACTGTTCCAGGCTGTGGCCAGCGCCCGCAAAGTGCCGCTGGTGCCCTTCATGCTGGACGGCGTGGCCGACCGCAGTGATGCCCGAGACTGGTTCCAGGCCGACGGCATTCACCCGCTGGCCAAAGCCCACCCGGTGATCCTGGATCGCAACCTGTGGCCTGCGCTGAAGCCTTTGCTGCCTGCTGGTCAGGCATCTGCATCAGCCAGCCGTCGCGCTGGCTGAACCACCGACAGCGGAACTTCAGCTGGCAGCGCTCACTTGCGAGTGCCCGGGAAGGAGCCGAGATTGCCCATGAGGGATTCGGCCTGCTTGGTCATCTGCTCCTGCATCTGCGTGAACATCTGAGTGGATTGCTCCATGTAGCTGGTCATGAAGCTCTGCATCGGGTTGGGCAGATTGACCATGGAGTTTTCGGTCAGCTTTGATTGCAGATCGATGAAGGACTGGATGTTCTTTTCCAGGTAATTGCCCATCATGCCCTGCATGGTGTGGCCGTAGAACCTGATGATCTGGGCCAGCGCCTGCGTCGAGAACATCGGCACGCCGCCGGTTTCTTCTTCCAGAATGATCTGCAGCAGGATCGAGCGGGTGAGGTCGTCACCCGTCTTGGCATCGACCACGGCGAAGTTCTCGCAGGCCATCACCATGTCCTTGACATCGGCCAGCGTGATGTAGCTGCTGGTCTGGGTGTCGTACAGACGGCGGTTGGGATATTTCTTGATGGCCCGCACACCCTGGGGCACACCGGCGGACGATGGCTCGTCGCCGGACTCGGACCGGGCGCGACGGCTCTTGGGGGCTGTGGTCATGACCATCTCCTGTGGAAGGGGCATTGTAGGGCCCGGCCACAGACCGAAAACTGCAATCTGACACAGCTTGGGCTCATTGTTCGTTCAACGCCCACACCCCCTGGTGATCCGACTTCAGCGACAGCGCCACCAGAAGCATGGCCTGGGCTGTGGCATGGAAATCAGACTCTACCGGCCGAACCTGGCGCCCCAACCTGGCCCACAAGGCATTGCGCACACTTGACGGCTGGAGTGCAAGCGGCAACTCGAGGACCCAGCGTTCTCCCGCCCAGCCACCATCGGCACGCTGAGCCATGAGCACACGGTTGAACCAGACAGGGCGAGTGGCTGCCCCGCCCCGCTGCCAGTACAGCATGAGCACCCGCTGGATGTAAGCATCTTCGAACACCGGAAGCCACATGATTTGCGACTGAACATCGGCAAGCAGCTCAGCACGCAATGCTGTCGCCGGCAGCCCACCTGCGCACCCCGACTGCCGATGCACCTGCAAGGTCATGAGCTGATGGGTGGCACAGACTTTGTCTTGTGTGAGCGTGTGCCAGAGGTTCGGTCGGCAGAGGTTGCGCACAAGAAAGTCCCCGGAGACATGCGCGTCAGCCGCAGGCACCATCTGACAGCTCGCGGCCTGCAGAAAGTCTCTCTGGTAGGGCGCCATGGGCGTCATGGCGACGCGGGTCAGGACCTCTGGGGCCACCGGACTTCGGCCATCGATCAGCCGCCGCCAAGGCGAGTAACCGCCATCGAGTGGCGGGTATTGCCACTCCAGATGCCTGGCTACGAGCGCCTGAAGCTCAGCGTCGGCCGCAGCTTCCGCAGCATGGCGCAACATCCACCACAAGGCGCTGTTGGGGTCACGTAGCAAAGCGTCTTCATGCGTTTTCACCCACACCATGGCCTGCCGCCAGGCGGCTTGACGGGCCTCCAGCGGCGCCATGTCCTGCGGCGCGCTTGCCCGCCAGACCCACACACCAAACCCCATCGCCGACACGAGCACGATGTAGCCCATGGCGATCAGTGGCTTTGTCACCCATCGACGAAGCATGCACTCTCCTGATTTCTAGAAAACAGGATTGTGACGGGTGGCGCAACAGCCGCCGCTTTCGGCACTGCGCGCCCCTCGATATGCCCGAAAGGCACGCCACAAGCACAAAGCCCCTTGCACCGAATGATGCAAGGGGCTGATATCTGGTAGGCGCAATTGGATTCGAACCAACGACCCCCACCATGTCAAGGTGGTGCTCTAACCAACTGAGCTATGCGCCTGCGAGAACGAAACTATAACACTGTTTTTCCAGGCTCCGCAAGTTTTTTCAAAAAAGTTGCGCGAGTCATTTGCGACGTGCCTTCAGCACCCCATCGACCTGGGCCACCTTGCCCAGCAGGCCTTGCAGCCTCAAGGTGTCAGCGGTCTGGATGGTCAGGCTGATGGCCACGCGGTCGCGCTGCGCCTGGCTGTGCATGGCCGATACGTGGGCCTTGCCCTGCGCGAAGGCGTCGCACACATCGCGCAACAGCCCGGGGCGGTCAAGGCCTTCGATGAGGATGTCGACGGAATACTGGTCTTCCTTGTCACCTGTCGAGCGCCCCCAGGTGACGGGAATGACGCGCTCGGGGTTGTGGGCCGCCATCTGGCGCCAGTTGCTGCAATCAAGCCGGTGCACGGCCACGCCCTTGCCGCGCGTGACATAGCCCCCGATCGCATCGCCCTTCGCCGGCTTGCAGCAGCGGGCCAGCTGCGTGAGCAAGGAATCCATGCCCACGACCAGCACCCCCTTGCCATGTGCCGGAGCTTCGGGCTGCCCGCCCTTGTTCAAGCGCTGGGCGATCCACTGGTCGGCATCGACCGGCGGCTCGGCGGGTTTGAGCACCGCTTCGATGTTCTTGAGCGAGTATTCATCTTTACCCACCACCTCGAACAGAGCCTCGGCGCTCTTGAAGCCCAGGTCGCTGGCCAGGTCGTCGAGCTTGAGCGCCGTGCGGCCCATGCGCTGCAGCAGCTTTTCGACCTGCTCTCGGCCACGGGCGATGGTTTCCTGCAGAGCCAGGGCGTTGAACCACGAGCGCACCTTGGCCCGCGCACGGGGGCTGTTGACATAGCCCAGCTCGGCGTTGAGCCAGTCACGCGAGGGCCCACCCTCCTTGGTGGCCACCACCTCGACGGTCTGGCCGCTGCGCAGCGGCGTGTTCAGCGGCACCATGGCCCCATCGACCCGGGCCCCTCGGCAGCGATGACCCAGTGTGGTGTGCACGGTGTACGCGAAATCGACCGGTGTGCTGCCCGCAGGCAGGTCGATGATGGCGCCCTCGGGCGTGAAGATGTAGATGCGGTCTTCAAACAGGCCCTGAGTACCGGGCGCCTGCTCGGCCTCGCTGCCGGCCAGGTCGCGCTCCCAGGCCAGCAGCTGGCGCAGCACGGTCTTGCGGGCTTCGGCCACACGGGTTTCGAAGTCGCCCGCCGCCTGCACACCGGCATAGCCCTTGGCGCCCGCTTCCTTGTAGGCCCAATGGGCCGCCACACCGCTTTCGGCGTGGTCGTGCATGGCCTGGGTGCGGATCTGGATCTCGATCGGGCGCGCCGCCTCATCGATCACCACGGTGTGCAGCGACTGGTAGCCATTGGCCTTGGGCCGCGCGATGTAATCCGAGAACTCTTCAGGCAGCGGCTGCCACAGCTCGTGCGTGCGGCTGAGTGCGGCATAACAGGCCGGCACATCGGGCACGATCACGCGCAAGGCCTGCAGGTCGAACACACGGTCCAGCGACAGGCGCTTGCCCTGCATCTTCTTGTAGATGCTGTAGATGTGCTTCGGGCGGCCTTGCACCAGGGCGTGGAGCCCCATGGCCTGCAGGGCGTCACTCAGGCGCTGGCGGGCAGCTTCGACCTGCTGCTCGCGGTCCACCCGCTTGCTCTCCAGCGCTTTGGCGATGTCCTTGTAGGTGTCAGGCTGCAGGAAGCGAAAGGCCAGGTCTTCCAGCTCCCATTTGATCTGCCAGATGCCCAGGCGGTTGGCCAGGGGCGCGAACACCTGCAGCGACTCACGGGCCAGCGCCCTGGGGCACGCCTGCTTGGTGTCGGCGTAATGGCGCAGGGTCTGCAGGCGCGAAGCCAGACGCACCAGCACCACGCGCAGGTCGCGCGAGAAGGCCAGCAGCATCTTGCGGATGCGCTCGATCTGCTCGGCCGGCAGCGGGCCATCGGTGTCGTCACCCAAGGCGTCGCGGGCACTGCGCTGCACCTGCACCAGCTTGCGCGTGGCGCTGGTGAGCTGGGCCATGTCGTCACCGAAGGCCCGAGCGATCACTTCGTCGGCGGGTGTGAGGTATTCGCTGGCGTAGACCAGGTAGGCTGCCGCCCGCAAGGCGGGAGGCGCCCCGATGCCCTGCAGGATGGTGGCTGTGCCGTCGGCATGGGCCAGGGCCGCTTCGCCGGTGTCAAAGCGCTGGTGCAGCAGCAGCGGCTCGGCAAAGGCACGCGCACGCTGCAGCAGCGCCATGCCCTGCCCTTCGGGCAAGGTGTCGCCCGGGGCCAGGTCGGCCCAGGCCACGATGGCCGCAGGGGCGTCCCCCGTGAGGGCCGTGGTGGTGTCGCCAGAAGCCAGCCCGGTGGTGGGCTGCAGAAAACCCGTCTTCATGCCAGCAGGAACCCCTCCACGGCGGCCACCTGGTCCGCCGCCACCAGCGTGGGTGCGTGCCCCACCCCGGCGAATTCGACCAGGCGGGCCTTGGGGCCGCGCTGGGTCATTTCCTGGGCCGACTCGGCATCGAGCAGGTCGGAATCGGCGCCGCGCAGCAGCAAGGTGTCGGCTTTCAGTCCATCGTACATCTGCCATACAGCGGCTTGCCCTGCCGCCGCGCTTTCTTCATTGATGGCTTTGAAGGGAATGGCGATGGCCGGGTCGTAGTGCAGCACGAAGCCTTGGCCACCGGGGGCCGGGCGCAACATGGGCCGCGACAGGGCCAGCCATTGCTCAGGCGTGTGGGGGCCGAAACTGGTGGAGATGCTCCACAGGTAATCAGAGGCCTCCTGCTCGGTGGCGAACTGGCGGGGCACGCCGAGATAGTCGCCAATGCGCACCAGGGCCTCGTAACGCAGGCGCGGGCCCACATCATT
>JBEGRT010000146.1:0-2543 GCA_041180305.1 Pseudomonadota bacterium | reverse complement strand
ACCAGTTGTGATCCAGGTCGATCATGTAAAAGGAATACACGCCGTGCGCGTCGCAGGGCGGCATCACCTTGCGGATCTTGTAGACGTCCTGCAACTCGATGGCCTTGGCATAGGCCGCATCGACTTCCTGGCGGCTCTGCACATCCACGCCCCAGTGGTTGAGCAGATGGACGGGCTTCAATGCCTCGCCGACTTCCACGCAGACGATGTGGAAGCGCATGCCCAATCGGATGGCCATGGCAGGCTTGCCATGACGTACGCACTCCAGTCCCAGGAACTCTTCGTAGAACTTGCGCGACTCCACCAGGTTGTAGCACTCCAAGGTGCCATGACTCAGGCAGAAGGGCTTGACGATCGATGCCCGTTGGGGTGTCTGCACCCGGCAGTTGTCCGGCACTGTCAACATCTGTCAATTTCCTTGTCAATGCGCCGTCCCTGAACAGGACGGCGCGATTCAGCAGGTCAGCGCCTTGTCCGCAGCGGTCAAGAAGGCATCGGCATAGAAATTCGATGCATCGAGACCACGCTCGGCGACGAAATCGCGGCGCGCCGACTCGACCACGATCGGTGAGCCGCAGGCGTAGACGTCGAAGCTGGACAAATCCGCCAGGTCCTCCATGACCGCGCGGTGAACAAAGCCTTGCCGGCCGGTCCAGTGACAGGCGGCCGTTGGCTCACTGAGAACAGGCACGAACAGAATGTGGGCATGCTGATCAGCCCAGGACTGGGCCAGATCCATCATGTAGAGGTCCTCTCGCTTGCGCCCGCCCCAATACAAGGTGATCGGACGACGCATGCCGCGCAGGATGCTGTGCTCGATGATCGACTTGATGGGCGCAAAGCCGGTCCCTGAGGCCAACATCACCATGGGTCTCTGGCTGTTCTCGCGCAGGAAAAACGAGCCCAGCGGGAACTCGACCCGATGAACGTCACGGACCTTCATCTGCCCGAAGACGTGATCGGTGAACAAGCCCCGCGGCATGTGCCGCACATGCAGCTCCAGCTGGCGCACACCATCGTTGCTGGGCACATTGGCAATGGAGTAACTGCGCCGCAAGCCATCGGCCAGAACGAACTCGACATACTGTCCGGCCCGGAACAGCGTCGGTTCGTTCATGGGCAGACCCAGCTTGACGATCATGACGTCGGGCGCAGCCCTCTTCACCTCCAGCACACGCACGGGCATGTACTTGGAGGGCAGAGCGCTGTCCGCGTCGATCTCGTCGACCTCAAGCACCAGATCGCTGAGTGGCTTGGCGCAACACAGCAAGGCGTAGCCTTTGGCCTTGTCCTCTTCGTTCAGGTACTTGGGATGCACGCCGCCGAAGTCGACCTGGCCCTGCGTCACTCGGCCGCGGCATGTCTTGCACACGCCAGACCGGCAGCTGTAGGGCAGGAACAGGCCTGCGTCCAGGCCAGCCTTGAGCACCGGCGTCCCGCTGTCGCAGATGTAGCTGTGGCCAGAAGGCTTCAACGTGATGGTGTAGCTCATGCGATCAAGCGTCTTTGAATTCGGGAATGTCGGGCCGCGAACCCCACATGCAAAAGCCTGTGGGATGAAACGGGAACTGCCGCGGCTGATAATCGGGGTCCGTGATGGAACGGACGCCGCTGGAGTACTCGTAGACCATGCCGTCAGGCCCCTCGAAGTACAGGAACATCGCACCGGAGGTGGGGTGACGTCCCGGACCAAAGACCACTCGCACGCCCTCCTTCTGCAGCATGTACCAGGAGCGCATGATGTCGTCGATGGACTGCACCTGGTGATTGACGTGCTGAACACCGGCGTAGGTCGAAGGGAACAAGGCGATCTTGTGATGCACTTCGTCGATGCGCAACAGGGGTGCCTTGCCGATTCTGTCGCTCACTTTCGCACTTAGTATTTCAGTCCAAAATTTCTCGTCGCGCACAGGGTCGGTGGTTCGCAAGCCCACATGCGAGAACCCGGTTGTACCGACATCACGACTTGGGAAGAAGCGGACGCCGCTGTGATACGGCCCCGCGACCAGGTCGATCGAGTTGCCGGTCGGATCGCGGAAGTTGATGAATGCGCGCACCCGGCGCTCATCGGCTTGCGCCGCTGTTCCTCGATGTACGGCCCGGCCCAGTTGCTCGAGTTGTGCGGCAGCCGCCTCGAGGGCAGACTCATCCTCGACCTCGAAGGCCGTGGTGTGGTCTCCAGGATCGCCATCGAAGTAGACCAGCGTATGGTCCCGATCATCACTGCGAAAGTAGACCTGTTGGCCGTTCTTGCTGTTGCCCTGCCGCGTGCACTCCCGCAACCCCAGGATGCGCTCGGCATACCGGCTGGCACCGACGATGTCTCGGGTTCCCAGTCGCACGTAGCGAATGTCCAGTAGATTGATCACTGTCACTCCATTCCAGACGGCGGCGCAGCCAAGTCCAGCCAATCGCCACGCCTGCTGATTGATCTTGCGGTGGAGGTTATCGAGTGAAGGGGGAAGCTAGCCAGTCAATAAGCCAAATGCAGACTATTGATTTGGCGAATGAGATTCCACGAATGGCGCCTTGCCTACGCTTCC
>JBEGRT010000145.1:0-9652 GCA_041180305.1 Pseudomonadota bacterium | reverse complement strand
CTGCCGCGAGCACCGCATCTGGGGCTGCTTCTCGATCATGGAGCTGAACCCCGGCGGTAACCCGTACAACAGCGGCATCATCATCGACGACCGCGGCGAGCTGCGGCTGTACTACCGCAAGCTGCACCCGTGGGTGCCGGTGGAGCCTTGGGAGCCGGGCAACCTCGGCATTCCCGTGTGCGAAGGGCCGAACGGCTCGAAGCTTTCGCTCATCATCTGCCACGACGGCATGTTCCCCGAGATGGCGCGCGAATGCGCCTACCAGGGCGCCGAGGTGATGATCCGCACGGCGGGCTACACGGCACCCATTCGCCACGCCTGGCAGATCACCAACCAGGCCAATGCCTTCCAGAACCTGATGGTGACGGCCAGCGTGTGCCTGTGCGGCAGCGACGGCACCTTTGACTCGATGGGCGAAGCCATGGTGTGCAACTTCGATGGCACCGTGATGGCGCAAGGCGGTGGCCGCCCCGACGAGATCGTGTGCGCCGAGGTGCGGGCCGATCTGGTGCGCGAGGCCCGCCAGCACTGGGGCGTCGAGAACAACATCTACCAGTTCTTCCACCGCGGCTATGTGGCCGTGAAGGGGGGCGCGCAAGACTGCCCCTACACCTTCATGCAGGACATGGTGGCCGGCACGGCCCGACTGCCCTGGGAGGCCCAGGTGGCCCACACCGACGGCAGCAGCTGCGGCTTTGCACCGCCCACGCGCAGCTTCCAGGGCAGCGAGCCCAACCTGCTGTCGGCCGCTGTGACCGCTGTCACCGCTGCGCAACCCGACCTGAAAGACGCCGCATGAGCACCCCCACCCACGTCGAGGCCCGCCCATACGCGTGGCCCTACAACGGCGACTTCCGCCCCGCCAACACGGCCCTGGTCATCATCGACATGCAGACCGACTTCTGCGGCGTGGGCGGCTATGTCGACAAGATGGGCTACGACATCAGCGCCACGCGCGCGCCCATCGAGCCCTTGAAGGTGCTGCTGGCCGAGGCCCGCCGCGTGGGCCTGCACGTCATCCACACCCGCGAAGGCCACCGCCCTGACCTGAGCGACCTGCCGGCCAACAAGCGCTGGCGCTCCCGCCAGATCGGCACCCTCGGCGTGGGCATTGGCGACATGGGCCCCTGCGGCCGCATCCTGGTGCGCGGCGAGCCCGGTTGGGACATCATCCCCGAGCTCTACCCCATCGCGGGCGAGCCCATCATCGACAAGCCGGGCAAGGGCAGCTTCTGCGCCACCGACCTGGAACTGATCCTGCGCACCCGCGGCATCGAGAACCTGATCCTCACGGGCATCACCACCGACGTGTGCGTGCACACCACCATGCGCGAGGCCAACGACCGCGGCTTCGAATGCGTGATGCTGACCGACTGCACCGGCGCCACCGACCCCGGCAACCACGCTGCTGCGTTTTCGATGATCCAGATGCAGGGCGGCGTGTTCGGGGCCTTCACCGATTCCAAGGCCGTGCTGCGGGCCACCCAGGCCTGGCCCGATGCCGCGGCCCAGGCGGCCTGAGCCAGCCTCCCCCACACACCCAGCCCACCTTCGCCGTTCTCTCCACTCAGCCGTACACGCCCATGAGCCAGCCCACACGCCCGCACAACACCCGTCGTCAATTCATCCAGACCTCGGCCGCCGCACTGGCCCTGGGCACCGGCCTGCCCATGGCACAGGCCCAGGACGACAAGATCCTGATCGGCTTCTGGCCAGTGGCCTCGGGCCTGCCCTTGTTCACCGCCCTGGAGCGCGGCTTCTTCAAAGAGGCCGGCCTGAACGTGGAAGGCGTGAAGTTCGCCAGCGCGCAGCAGGTGGCCGAGGCCATGATCGCCGGGCGCATCCATGGCTCGGCCAACGGCACGGCCTCGGCCGTGCTGGCCCTGGCCGAGATCACCTCGCCCGGCCTGTTCAAGATCATCTGTTCCAACCCCTCGAACCACAAGCTGGTGCTTGATCAGTTCGTGGTGCCCATCGACAGCCCCGTGAAGTCCATCGCCGACCTCAAGGGCAAGCGCGTGGCTTCGGGCCCGGGCATCCAGAACGTCACGCTGGCCAAGATCATCCTCGAGAAGAACGGCATTGCCGACCCCAAGGTGACGGAGCTGCCCATCGGCCAGCACGTGGCCGCCCTGGCGGCCGGCCAGATCGATGCCGTGTACACGCTGGAGCCCACGGGCACCTCGGGCCGCCTCAAGGGCCTGACCCGCGTGCTGGAAAACGGCGTGATCGCCAAGTACGTGCTGGGGGCGGCCGATGCGCCCTGGTTCGGTGGCTCGGCCTCGCTGACCACCACCTTCCTGAAAGAGCGCCCCGACGCCGCGAAGAAGTACATCGCCGCCTACGCCAAGGCGGTCGATTTCGTGCGCAAGAACCCGACCGAAGTGCGGCGGCATCTGGATGGCTTCACCGCCATCGACGAGACCCTGGTCAAGGAAGTGCCGCTGTCGGGCTTCGTGATGTACAACGAATTCACGCCGTCGGACCTGGCCCACTTCCAGAAGTTCTTCGACGTGTTCGCCGAGCGCAAGATCTTCTCGCGCCCGGTGCCGGTCAAGTCGCTGATCTACGGCAGCTGAGCTGAAAGGCCCCCATGCGCGTGCCCCTGAACTGGTCCAGCCCCTGGCTGTCCACCCGCTGGCTGCCCCTGATCGGCCCGCTGCTGCTGTTCGGCCTGTGGGAGCTGGTCATCTCGGCCCAGTGGGTCAAGCCGGTGCTGCTGCCGCCACCGGGCGAGACCCTGGCGCACTTGTGGGAGGTCACGCACACCGGCGCCATCCGCGAAGACTTCATGGCCACGCTGGTGCGCACGCTGTCGGCCTTCGGCATTGCCGTGGCCATCGGGGTGCCGCTGGGCGTGATGCTGGGCAGCTCGGTCATGGCCTACCGCAGCGTCGAGTTCCTGATCGACTTCTTCCGCTCCACGCCCTCGTCGGCGCTGATCCCGCTGTTCCTGCTGATCTTCGGCATCACCGATGTCAACAAGATCGCCATCGCGGCCTTTGCCGCCGTGCTGCTAGTGCTGTTCAACAGCGCCTATGGGGTGATGAACGCCAAGAAGACCCGCGTGATGGCCGCGCAGATCATGGGCGTGAGCCGCTGGCACGTGTTCAAGGACGTGATGCTGATGGAAAGCCTGCCGCAGACCTTCGTGGGCCTGCGCACCGGCGTGTCGATGGCCCTGGTCATCGTGATCGTGGCCGAGATGTTCATCGGCTCGGAGACCGGGCTGGGGCACCGCATCATCGACGCGCAGCAGGTGTTCAACGTCAAGGACATGTACACCTCCATCCTGATCACAGGCGCCCTGGGCTACCTGCTCAACCTGGCCTTCCTGCTGGTCGAACAACGCATCGTGCACTGGAGCGGCAAAGCATGAGCGCCCTCATCGAACCTGTCCGCGCCAGCGCGCGCCCCCACGTCACCGTGCGTGGCCTGTGCAAGGCTTTCGCGGGCCAGCCCCTGTACACCGACTTCCACCTCGACCTGCCGCGCGGGCGCATCGTCTCGATCTTCGGGCCCAATGGCTGCGGCAAATCGACCCTGATGAACATGATCGCCGGGCTGATCCCGCTGGACGCCGGCGAGATCCTGTTCGACGGCAAGACCCTCAAGCAGACCCAGATCGGCTACGTGTTCCAGAACTACCGCGACGCATTGTTCCCCTGGCTCACGGCCCGCGACAACATCGCCTACCCGCTGCGCCGCAAGGGCATGAAGGAAGCGGCGGTGCAGGCCCGCGTGGACGAGCTGATCGCGCTGTTCGAGATCCGCTTCGACCTGCAGCGCCACCCCTATGAACTGTCGGGCGGGCAGCAGCAGACGGTGTGCATCATGCGGGCGCTGGCCCCCAACCCCGAGGTCATGTTCCTGGACGAGCCCTTCTCGGCACTCGACTTCGAGATGACCCTCTTCATCCGCGAAAAGCTGCAGGAAGCGCACCTGGCCACCGGCACCACCATGGTCATCGTCTCGCACGACCTGGAAGATGCCGTGTTCCTGGCCGACGAGATCCTGCTGCTGACCCGGCGCCCCACCCGCATCGCCGAGATCGTGCCTTTCAATCTGCCGCGCCCGCGCAAGCCCGAATCGGTGGCCGACCCCGAGTTCGTGCGCGTCAAGGCCCGCACGCTCGAAGTCTTCCGTCGGGAGATGGCCGCATGACCGCCCCACTCGACCCCACCCCGCGCAAGGCCGGCGCGCTGGCGCTGTCCACCTACCAGCTCACCAAGCGCTTTGGCAGCTTCACCGCGCTCGACCACGTCGACATCGAAGTGCGGCCAGGCACCGTGCACGCCCTGCTGGGTGAAAACGGTGCGGGCAAGAGCACGCTGGTCAAGGCCATCGTGGGCTACCACCTGCCCGACGAAGGCGCCGTGCTGATCGATGGGCGCGAGCAGGCCATCACCTCGCCCGTGGTGGCGCGGCAGCTGGGCATCGGCATGGTCTACCAGCATTTCACCGTGGTGCCCGGCATGACCGTGGCCGAGAACCTGTTGCTGGCCAAGGGCGAACTGCCCGCCGTCATCCCCTGGAAGCAGGTGCGCGCCGAGCTGGAGGCCTTCCTGGCCACCACGCCCTTCCGGCTCGACCTCGACGCCCGGCCCATCGACCTGTCGGCCGGGGAAAAGCAGAAGCTCGAGATCCTCAAACAGCTGTACCTGAAACCGCGCCTGCTGATCCTCGATGAGCCCACCTCGGTGCTGACCCCACAAGAGGCCGACGAGGTGCTGGGCGCCTTGCGCGACCGGGCGCATGCGGGCGATGTCAGCGTGATCATGATTTCGCACAAGTTCCGCGAAGTGATGGAGGTGGCCGACGACGTGAGCGTGCTGCGCCGTGGCCAGCTCATGGGCAGCCACCGCGTGGCCGACACCACCCCCACCCGCCTGGGCGCCGAGATGATGGGCCTGACCGACGAGGCATCGGGTGGCGGCGGGGCCTCGCCCGGCCTGGCTTCGGCCGTGGGCGGCACCGCCGGCCAGCGCATGCCGCGCGAACCCTTCCCCGAAGGCCCCATCCGCCTGCGCATCGACCGCCTGCAGGTGGCCGGTGACCGGGGCGAAGCGGCCGTGCAGGGCCTGTCGCTGCAGGTGCGCGCCGGCGAGATCGTGGGCGTGGCCGGCGTGTCGGGCAATGGCCAGCGCGAGCTGATGGAAGCACTGGTGGGCCAGCGCGAACGCCTGGGCGGCCAGGTGCACATCGGCAAGGAAGCCTACCGCGCCACGCGTGAGCAGAACCAGCGCCTGAACGTGCGCAGCCTGCCCGAAGAGCCGCTGCGCAATGCCTGTGTGGGCGATCTGAGCGTGGCGCGCAACATGGGCCTGCGCCGTTTCGACCAGGCCCCGGTGGCCCGTGCGGGCTGGGTGCGCGGCGGTTTGCTGCGCCAGCAGGCCCGCGCCCTCATTGAGGCCTACCGCGTGAAAACGCAGGGCGAGAATGCCCCCATCCGGTCGCTGTCGGGCGGCAATGTGCAGCGGGCCGTGCTGGCCCGTGAACTCGATGGCCAGGTCGATGTGCTGCTGGTGGCCAACCCGGTGTTCGGGCTGGACTTTGCCGCCGTGGCCGAGATTCACACCCGCCTGATGGCCGTGCGTGATCGCGGTGGCGCCGTGCTGCTGATCAGCGAAGACCTCGACGAGCTGCTGCGCCTGGCCGACCGCATCGTGGTGATCAGCGAAGGGCGCATCGTGCACGAATGCGATGCCGCCGAGGCCGACCGCCATGTGCTGGGCGCCTGCATGGGCGGCCACGACCACGCCCCGCTGGAGGCCGTCGCATGATCACCCTGCCTGCGCAACCGTTTGCCTACACCTTCGAGGTGGCCCGCACCGCGCTGGTCATCATCGACATGCAGCGCGACTTTGTGGAGCCCGGGGGCTTTGGCGCCTCGCTGGGCAACGACGTGCGGCCCCTGCAGGCCCTCATCCCCACGCTGCAGGCCGTGCTGGCCGCCTGGCGCGCCGCGGGGGGCTGTGTGGTGCACACGCGCGAGGGCCACGTGCCTGACCTGTCCGACTGCCCACCGGCCAAGCGCGACCGCGGCCAGCCCGCGCTGCGCATCGGCGATGCCGGGCCCATGGGCCGCCTGCTGGTGTATGGCGAGCCGGGCCATGCCATCGTGCCCGAGCTGGCACCGCTGCCCGGCGAAGTGGTGATCGACAAACCCGGCAAGGGCGCCTTCTACGCCACGCCCTTGCAGGCCGAGTTGCAGGCCCGCGGCATCACGCACCTGCTGGTGGCGGGCGTCACCACCGAGGTGTGCGTGCAGACCACCCTGCGCGAAGCCAACGACCGCGGGTACGACTGCCTGCTGCTGGAAGACTGCACCGACAGCTACTTCCCCGAATTCAAGGCGGCCACACTGGCCATGGTGCGCGCCCAGGGCGCCATCGTGGGCTGGACAGCCCCCAGCACCGACCTGCTGAAAGCCCTGGTCGCATGAGCATCACCCCCGACCAGATCGACCTGCCGGCCGTGTGTGCCGAGCTGCAGGCCGAGTTCACCCGCTACGAAGCCGCCCTGATGGCCAACGACGTGCAGGCCCTCAACGACTTCTTCTGGTGCGATCCGCGGGTCACGCGCTACGGCATCGCCGACAAGCAACTGGGCCATGAGGCCCTGGTGCGTTACCGGGCCCAGGTGCCCGCGCCTGATTTCACACGGGCGCTGCACCGTGTGCGCCTGCACAGCTTCGGGCCTGACCTGGCCGTGGCGCAGTGCGAGTTCACCCGCAGCGACACCGAGTTGCACGGTTTCCAGACCCAGACCTGGGCGCGCCTGCCCGAAGGCTGGAAAATCGTGGCCGCTCACGTGAGCATGGTGCCGCCCTTTCCCGATCCATGAACCTGCCCGACACTGCCCTCGCCGCGCCCAGCGCCTTCACGCTGGCCGAACGCGCCTACGCCGAGATCAAGCAGCTGATCTTCGATTTCCAGCTGCTGCCCGGCGACCGCTTCTCGGAAAGCGACCTGGCCCAGCGCGTGCAGGTCAGCCGAACCCCCTTGCGCCAGGCCCTGCAGCGCCTGCAGCGCGAAGGCTTCCTGCAGGTCTTCCCCAAAAGCGGCTGGCGGGTCAGCCCGCTCGACTTCGAGGCCTTCGACCAGCTCTACGACCTGCGCGTGCTGCTGGAATGCCACGCCGTGGCCCGCCTGTGCGAGATGGAAGAACGCCCGGCGCTCACGGCCCTGGCGCACGACTGGCTGGTGCCGGAAAGCGAGCGCCTGCAGGCCGCCCTGCCGGTCGACCGGCTCGACGAGGCCTTCCACCACACCCTGGTGCAGGCCACCGGCAACCACGAGATGGTGCGTGTGCATGCCGACATCACCGAGCGCATCCGCATCATCCGCCGGCTGGACTTCACCCAGCGCCGACGGGTGGACGCCACCTACGACGAACACGCCCGCATCCTGCGGGCCATCACGCGCCGCCGCAGCGACGAAGCCCAGCGCCTGCTGCGCGCCCACATCGAGCAAAGCAAGCTGGAAGTGCGGCACATCACCCTGGACATGCTGTACCAGGCGCGCCAGCGCACCCTGGCCACGCCCTGAGTACGCGATGAACGCGCTGAGCCCTTGGCGGGCATGGCCCTTTGGTGCAATGGCGTGACCGCGCCCCTTGGCCTACAGTGCAGCCACGGCCTCAGGCACCTCCTGCCCTGAGCGCCTCTGACCTGATCGGGGCCCCATGCAACGTCGCACCTTCCTGCAACACACCTCTCTCGGCCTGCTCGTGGCCGCCGCACACCAGCAGGCCTGGGCCCTGAGCCTGGCCGACCTGTCCAGCAAAGACGCCAGCGCCGGCGTCAAGGCCGCCCTGGAAAAGGGCGCCCTGGCCGCCGTGGCCCTGCTGGGCAAGCCCGACGGCTTCCTGGCCAACCCACAGGTGAAGATCGAACTGCCCGGCTTCCTGGAAGACGCCGCCCGCGTGCTGCGCATGACCGGCCAGGGCCGCAAGGTCGATGAGCTGGTCACCGGCATGAACCGCGCCGCCGAAGCCGCCGTGCCCATGGGCAAGGACCTGCTGGTGGGCGCCGTCAAGAACATGAGCGTGACCGACGCCAAGCAGATCCTTTCGGGCGGCGACAACGCCGTCACGCAGTTCTTTGCCGACAAGACCCGCGTGCCCCTGGGCGAGAAATTCCTGCCCGTGGTCACCCGCGCCACGCAGCAGGTGGACCTGGCCAAAAGCTACAACCGGGTGGCCGGCAAGCTGGCCAGCACCGGCCTGCTCAAGGGCGACGACGCCAACATCGAACGCTACGTGACCGGCAAGACCCTCGACGGGCTCTACACCCTGATCGGCGAAGAAGAACGCAAGATCCGCCGGGACCCGGTGGGCACGGGCAGCGCCCTGCTCCAGAAGGTGTTCGGGGCACGCTGACACTCGGGCCCCTCCGAGGCTGGCCGCCACCCGGATTCAGCCCGGCGGCGCCTCCGTGCGTTGCATGCGGATCGCCGCGAACGGGCACACCACGAAGCATTGCGCACAGCCGGTGCATGCGGCTGGCGCGTGAAGCTCTGACACCTTGGGCCCCCACCCTCGCGGGTCAGGTGCCTGCAGCCACAACACGCGGGGTGGGCAAGCCGCCACGCAACGGCCACAGCCCGTGCAACGGGCGGGGTCGATCTCGGGCATTGCCCTGGTCGCCATGGGCCTGGGCCTTTCAGGCGGGGTCGGCCACCAAGACCTGCCAGGCCGCACCCGTCAGGGCATGCGCCTTGCCGAACCCTGCCACGAAGCGCACCTGGTCGGGCACCACCAGGAACAGGCTGAAATCACCGAAGCCGAACATGGGCTCGCTGTCGGGAAAGCGGGCCTGGTACAGCGCCCGGGCGGTGTCATGGTCGGGGTGATCAGGGCTGCAGACCTGGGCATGCCCCTGCAGGCTGATGCGCGGCAGGGCCAGGGGCGTGGGGGCCGTGTCTTCGGGGGCTGTGACCAGCAAGGCCACCTGCGGAGCGGTCTGCATGTCGCCCGTGTGCGTGGCCAGGCGGCTGACATGGATCACCAGCCGGCCGTCAGGCATCAGGGCATAAGGCACCATCGAGGCCGCGGGCACGCCCCCATGCAAGGTGGCCAGGGCAGCCACGGGCTGGCGTTGCAGCACGGTGCGCAGCAGTTCGCGGGTGTCGTCGGGCAAAGGCATGAGGCAGTCCTCCTGTCGGCATTGTGAACCGCGCCACCCGGCGCAGCCCCTGTCACGCGCACGCCATGGCGGCATGTCAGCCTGAACAGCTGGACAATGCGTCCACAGTTGGCAGATGATGGCCACACAACAGATCACAGGGACCCCCATGAAACACACCACCCGCAGCGCCTGCCTGGCGCTGAGCCTGTCGGCGCTGACCGGCGCAGCCTCGGCGCAGGTCTCCACGCTGCCCGACGCCCTGCAGCTGAGCTGCGACAACACCCTCACCCAGCTCGATGGCCCCGACCTGTCGCTGCGCTGCGCAGGCAACCTGACACTGCAAGGTGACATCACCCTGCAGCGCTCGGGCTCGATCACCCTGGAAGCCGCTCAGGACCTGAGCCTGTCGGGCGTGTCCCTCGTGGCGCCCTCGATCACGCTGACCACCATCGGCGGCCGCCTGTTGTTGGCACCTGATGTGGTGCTCAACAGCAGCGGCGCCATCACACTGAACAGCCCGAC
>JBEGRT010000144.1:0-3196 GCA_041180305.1 Pseudomonadota bacterium | reverse complement strand
CTCGTTCGTGAAGGCCGAAGGCGGCCTGTACGAGATCGCTGTGAGCGGCGACAAGCCTGAGACCCTGCAAGGCAAGCACGTGGTGCTGGCCACCGGCTCGATCGCCCGCCAGCTGCCGGGTGCCGAGTTCGATGAAAAGCAGATCCTGTCCAACGAAGGCGCGCTGGCCGTGACCGACACCCCGGCCAAGCTGGGTGTGATCGGTTCGGGCGTGATCGGCCTGGAAATGGGCTCGGTCTGGCGCCGCCTGGGCGCCGAAGTCACCGTGCTGGAAGCCATGCCCACCTTTCTGGCGGCCGTGGACGAGCAGGTGGCCAAGGAAGCCCAGAAGATCTTCGTCAAGCAAGGCATCAAGCTGCAGCTGGGCGTGAAGATCGGCGAGATCAAGAAGGCCAAGAAGGGCGTGACGGTGAACTACACCGACGCCAAGGGCGAAGCGCAGAAGCTGGAGGTCGACAAGCTGATCGTCTCCATCGGCCGTGTGCCCAACACCAATGGCCTGAATGCCGAGGCCGTGGGCCTGAAGCTCGACGAACGCGGCGCCATCGTGGTGGACGACGACTGCAAGACCAACCTGCCCAATGTGTGGGCGGTGGGCGACGTGGTGCGCGGCCCCATGCTGGCCCACAAGGCTGAAGAAGAAGGTGTGGCCGTGGCCGAGCGCATTGCCGGTCAGCACGGGCACGTCGACTTCAACCTGGTTCCGTGGGTGATCTACACCAGCCCGGAAATCGCCTGGGTCGGCAAAACCGAACAGGCCCTGAAGGCGGAAGGACGGGCTTACAAAGCCGGTTCCTTCCCATTTCTGGCCAACGGTCGCGCGCGCGCCCTGGGTGACACCACCGGTTTCGTGAAGTTCCTGGCCGATGCGGCCACCGACGAGATCCTGGGTGTGCACATCATTGGCCCCTTCGCCAGCGAGCTGATCGCCGAAGCCTGCGTGGCCATGGCCTTCAAGGCCAGCGCCGAAGACATCGCGCGCATCTGCCACGCCCACCCCAGTTTGAGTGAGTCGACCAAGGAAGCGGCGCTCGCAGTGGACAAGCGCACCTTAAACTTCTGAGGTCGGTGCAGCACCACTTCCCGAAGGGCAGCGTGGCTGCCCTTTTTCACGCCTAGAATTTCTTGCACTGCCATGCCCGCGCAAACCGTGTCCGTTTCTCAGCTTTACCAGCAAAGCCTGGCCGAACGTGGCTACAAGGCCGATGAGGCCCAGCTTGCGGGCATTGCCGCCCTGCAGCGCTGCCAGGACGAATGGGCCGGCTACAAGGCCAAACGCAGCAATGCGCTGACCAAGATGCTGCGCTACCCCGAGCTGCCCAAGGGCGTGTACATGTACGGCGGGGTGGGGCGGGGCAAAAGCTTCATCATGGACTGCTTCTTCAACGCGGTGCCGCTGGAGCGCAAGACCCGTCTGCACTTCCACGAGTTCATGCGCGAGGTACACCGGCAGCTGCATGAGCTCAAGGGCCAGCAAGACCCGCTGGAGGTGCTGGCCAAGCGCATGTCGCGCAAGCACCGCCTGATCTGCTTCGACGAATTCCACGTGGCCGACGTGACCGACGCCATGATCCTGTACAAGTTGCTGGACGCGATGTTCCGCAACCGCATGAGCATCGTCACGACCTCGAACTTCCACCCCGACGGCCTGTACCCCAACGGCCTGCACCGCGATCGCATCCTGCCGGCCATCGAGCTGCTCAAGCAGCAGTTGCAGGTGGTGAACGTGGACGCGGGCAACGACTACCGCCGCCGTGCGCTGGAAAACGCCAACCTGTACCTCGATCCGCTCAACGAGGCCAACGAAGCCGAGATGAACCGCATGTTCGGGCAGCTGGCCGAAACTGCCGACGAAGACCCGGCGCTGAACATCGAGCACCGCGTGCTGAAGGCGCGCCGCAAGGCCGGTGGGGTGGTCTGGTTCGACTTCAACACCTTGTGTGGCGGCCCCCGTTCGCAGAACGATTACCTGGAACTGGCTTCGCGCTTCCACACGGTGTTCCTGAGCGACGTTCCGATGATGCCGGTGCGACTGGCCTCTGAGGCGCGCCGCTTCACCTGGCTGGTCGATGTGCTGTACGACCGCAAGTGCAAGCTGGTGATCTCGGCCGAAGTGCCACCCGAGCAGCTCTACACCGAAGGCCCTTTCTCACACGAATTCCCGCGCATGGTTTCACGCCTGAACGAGATGCAGTCAAAGGAATACCTGAGCGAAGAGCGCCGGGTGGTCGACACCTCGATCACCTGAGCGCTGTGTTCAGGCGGCGGGTTCGACCCGCACCAGCGCGATGCTGAGGTTGTCGCCGCTGCCCCGTGCGCGGTGACGTGCCTTGCTGATCAGCATTTCGGCCGCTTCGCGCGGGGGCAGAGAGATCAGCACGGCGCCGATCTCGCGCGGGGTGAAGTAGTGCCAGAGCCCGTCGCTGCAGGCCAGCAAGGTGTCGCCAATTTCCAGGCGATCGATCAGGTGAACGTCCTGGGGCGGGTCTTGCTGGGTGCCCAGGCAACCCACCAGCAGGTTCGACTGCGGGTGGTGGTGGGCTTCTTCTTCGGTGATCTGACCTTCGTTGATCAGGCGTTGCACGAAGGAGTGGTCCAGCGTGCGGTGCATCATTTCCGACTGGCGGAAGTGGTACACACGGGAATCGCCGGCATGCACGATGGCGGCTGAACGGTCGGGGTGCACGATGAAGGCGGCCACGGTGCTGTGGGGCTCTTCCTCGAAGGCAATGGCCGTGAGCTTGATCATCAGGTGGGCTTCCTGCACCAGCTGGCGCAGTGCCAGGGTGGGGTCGTCCTGATCAGGCACGTAGCGGTCGAAGACCTGCCGCGCGGTCATGATGACCTGGTCGGCCGCCTTGCGGCCACCGCTCTTGCCGCCCATGCCATCGGCCACCACACCGAGCACACAACCTTGTGTGCGGGGGTGCGGGAGGATTTCCACCTGGTCTTGCTGGTAGTTCCGGTCGCCTTTGTGCAGGCCCGTGGCCGCCACAAGGCGATGGCCGGATGGCTGTCTGATCATGGGAAAACTATAATCGCGAAAAGACTGGCCAGTGCGCTTGCGCGTTGCTTCCCCTGTAAATCAGTGTGGCGCGACCCTCGGGTGTTCCCTCGTTTGCCACCATGCAAGAGAACCTGCATTCACCCCACCGCCGCCTGATCGAGCTCCGCATGGAGCACGCTGACCTCGACA
>JBEGRT010000143.1:0-10983 GCA_041180305.1 Pseudomonadota bacterium | reverse complement strand
CCCTCGCCACACCCGCGCAGGCGCAGGCACCAGCACAGGCCAAAGCCACACCCTCCACGGCCAACGCTCAGGCCACCAGCACCCGCCACCTGCTCTGGACCGACCTCACCCCAAAGGACTGGGACCCGGGCAAGCTGCTGCGCGAGCGCTTCAAGGATCAAAACCTCGACCTGCTCCGTGACGACGACCCCAAGGTCCAGGCCCTGATGGACGCCATGCGCGAGATGTGGGACACCGCCCCGGTGAACGACGCCATGAACGGCGTCAGCGGCCGCCTGCCCGGCTACATCGTGCCGCTCGAAGAGGGGCCCAAGGGCCTGAAAGAGTTCCTGCTGGTGCCTTACTACGGCGCCTGCATCCACTCCCCGCCGCCACCGGCCAACCAGATCGTGCATGTGCGGCTGAACCAGCCCGTCAAGGGCTTTCGCACCATGGACACGGTGTGGGTGCACGGCACGCTCGAAGTCGCGCGCAGCAAATCCGACATGGGCGTGAGCGCCTACCGCATCCAGGCCAGCAAGGTCGAGGCCTACACCCGCGAAAAGCCCCAGACCGCACGCTGAAGCGGCCTCCCTGGCAGACTCTGCCGATTCACCTCACCCCACCGACTGCCGACACATGCGCATCCTCCACACCATGCTCCGCGTGGGCAACCTGCAGCGTTCGATCGATTTCTACACCCAGGTCATGGGCATGAGCCTGATCCGCACCACCGAGCGCCCCGAGCAGCAATACACCCTGGCCTTCCTGGGCTACGGGCGCAACCCCGAACACGCCGAACTCGAGCTCACCTACAACCACGGCGTCGAGCAGTACGAACTGGGCACGGCCTACGGCCACATCGCCATCGGCGTTGACGACATCGTGGCCACCTGCAATGCGGTGCGCGACAAGGCCGCCACCCTGGGTGGCGGCATCACCCGTGAACCCGGGCCGGTCAAGGGCGGCAACACCCTGATCGCCTTCATCACGGATCCCGATGGCTACAAGGTCGAACTGATCCAGTCCGGCACGCTCTGACCCGGTCGGCCATCAGGCCGGCAGCCTGAACGACGACACCGCATCGGCCAGCACCAGCGCCTGCTGGCGCAGCCCCTGCGAGGCTGCGGCGCTTTCTTCCACCATGGCCGCGTTCTGCTGCGCATCGCGGTCCAGGTCCGACATCGCCTGCCCCACCAGGCCCACGCCAGTGCTCTGCTCGCGCGATGCCTGTGCGATCTCTGACAGCAGCTGGTTGATGCGTTCAGCGTGGCGCACGATGTCTTCCATGGTCGCCCCGGCCGATTCCACCACCGCGGTGCCTGACCCGATGCGGGCCACGCTGTCGGTGATCAGGCCTTTGATTTCCCGGGCGGCGCCCGCACTGCGCTGCGCCAGCGCACGCACCTCGCTGGCCACCACGGCAAACCCACGGCCCTGTTCACCCGCACGCGCCGCTTCGACCGCCGCATTGAGCGCCAGGATGTTGGTCTGGAACGCAATGCCGTCGATCACATTGATGATGTCCGAGATCTTGTCGGACGCGCCCTGGATCTGGCGCATGGTGCTGACCACCTGGCCGATCACTTGGCCGCCCCGCACGGCCACACCGGCGTTTTCCTTGGCCAGCTCAGCGGCATCACTGGCATGGCCCGCCGTGTGATTCACCGTCGAGCCGATTTCCTCGATGCTCGACGCCGATTGCTGAAGGTGTGCCGCTGCGTTTTCCGTCCGCGCCGACAGGTCCTTGGCGGCATCGGCCATCTCCACACTGGAGTTGACGATGGTGTCCGCGCTGGCCCGCACCTGCCGCACCAGCGTGCGCAGGGCTTGCTGCATGTCAGACAAGGTGCGCATCAGGCTGGCGGCTTCATCGCGCCCCCAGGGGTTGGGCGAAGTCGTCAGGTCGCCATCGGTCATGGCTTCCAGGTGCAGGCGCACCTCGTCAAGCCCCCCTTTGGTGACCATGTAAAAACACTTGAGCAGGTAAACGGCCACAGCCAGACTGATCAGGGTCACCAGGGCCACAGCCACCATGCCGCGATGAATGCTGCTTTCCCGCTGAGCCAGCAAACCGTCGAGTTCGTCCAGGCCGCGGCGCATGAATTCGTCAGCCGCAGCCGCAGCCGCATCGCCCTGTGCCGTGTAGGCGCCCGACGCCTGCCCCGGCTTTTCGGCATCGAGGGCCTCCAGGGCCGGCTGGAGTTGCGCAGACACCGCCCGCTGCAGCGCCGCCAGTGGCAAGGTCGCTTTCAACTGAGGCTGCGCATCGGCCGCCTTGCGCAGTGACACCTCGATCTGCGCCATCCGCCGCTGCAACAAGCGCACCTCATCCTGCGCACCCATCCAGCCCTTTCGATCCATCTGGCCGTCTCGTGCCATGGTCGACAGCACGGCCCGCAGACGGCCGGTGGCCACATACAGGTCAGGCCCGGCCACCACGGCCGCGTCCATCAGGTAGTACGTGGCAATCTCGGGGTCCAGCGTCAGGCTGGAGGTGTCGGCCACGGTTTCCAGCAGGTTCAACAAGTGCGCCAGCGTGTCCGAGTAGGCCAGGTAGATCTTCTGAGGGTCTGCGCCCTGCAGGCCTCGCGCCTCCCGCCACGCGGCCTGCGCCTTCCCGTGCAGTGCGGAAGACTTCAACAACGTGCCATGGGCCTGCTCCATCTCTGCCAGTGCCGCCCAGAACCGGTCAGACTTCTCTCGCCATTGCGGCAACTCGGGGGCAGGCTCGCCACGCGCGGCTCGGCGCGCTTGCTGCCGCTCGTTGGTCAGCGCGACCATCAGGCTCATCAAGGGCCGCACATAGGCCACCCCGGCACGCTCACCTTGCACGAAGGCAGTCTGCTCGGAACTGCTGCGCCAGTACGAAGCGCCCAGCACCAGCAAAGGCACCAGGAACGCCATCGAAATGATGGCCGCCTTGGCAGGGAAGTCCAGCTTGCGGAACAAGCGCACGCCCAGCGCCCACACACCGTGATACCGGAAAAAAGCCCCAAGACCCCGATCACGGCGGGTCACAGAGCGTCCAGTGGACGCGGAATTCCCTGTGGTCAGCCCAGCTTCATGGGCTGTGGGTTCAAGCATCGACATCCAGATCCTCCATCCAGAAACCTGCGGGCACAGGGAAGCACCGCAGGCCATGACTGCACAGCCTCGTGGGCTGCTATGGAGGAAATTGGATCAGGAGCTGACGGAGGCGAACCTGTGAACAACGCCACAGATCACGTCAGTTGGAAGGCATGCACCAGCCTGGTGATGCTGAGCCATCGTATGCCCGGCAGATGCCAGGCATGCGTCCATCAACACACCAAGACGGTGCGTTATCCAGCGCTGTGCCCGCCAAGTCGCGCGATATCAGGCGTGGTCACCTGCACATCACCGCACTGCGCGCGGTGGCGCAGGGCATGGTCGATCAGCACCAGCGCCAGCATGGCTTCGGCAATGGGCGTGGCACGGATGCCCACGCAGGGGTCGTGGCGGCCGAAGGTCTCGACCGTGGCTGGGTTGCCGTCCAGGTCGATCGAAGGGCGCGGCAGGCGGATCGAGCTGGTCGGCTTGATCGCCATCGACACCCGCAGATCCTGCCCGGTCGAGATGCCACCCAGTACACCACCCGCGTGGTTCGAGGTGAAGCCTTCAGGCGTGAGCGCATCGCCGTGCTCGCTGCCCTTCTGGGTGACGCAGCCAAAGCCTGCGCCGATCTCGACGCCCTTGACCGCGTTGATGCCCATCATCGCAAAGGCAATGTCGGCATCAAGCTTGTCGAACAGCGGCTCGCCCAGGCCCACCGGCACACCCGTGGCTTCCACGTACAGGCGCGCGCCGATGGAATTGCCCTCCTTGCGCAGCGCGTCCATGTAGGCTTCCAGCTCTTCGATCTGCGACACATTGGCCGCAAAGAACGGGTTCTGGTGCACGTGGTCCCAGCCCTCGTGCTGGATGACCACCTCGCCCAACTGGGTCATGCAGCCACGCACCTCGGTGCCGTACTGCTCGCGCAGCCACTTCTTGGCCACCGCGCCGGCTGCCACCATGGGCGCCGTCAGGCGGGCCGACGAACGGCCACCGCCCCGCGGATCACGGATGCCGTACTTGTGCCAGTAGGTGTAGTCGGCATGGCCCGGGCGGAAGGTCTGCAGGATGTTGCCGTAATCCTTGCTGCGCTGGTCGGTGTTGCGGATCAGCAAGGCGATGGGCGCCCCGGTGGTCTTGCCCTCGTACACCCCCGACAGGATCTCGACCGCATCCGGCTCATTGCGCTGGGTGACATGGCGAGACGTGCCCGGGCGGCGGCGGTCCAAGTCGCCCTGGATGTCGGCCTCGCTCAGGGCCATGCCCGGCGGGCAGCCGTCGATCACGCAGCCGATGGCCGGGCCATGCGACTCGCCGAAATTGGTGACGGTGAAAAGCTGTCCGAAAGTGCTGCCGGCCATGTCAGGAAAGAATGCGAACGGTCAAAACCCGTATTGTCCCCCAAGCAGCCCCGAAAAGCACAAACCCGGCCGAAGCCGGGTTGTCAGCAAGGAGCCACCTCTGGTGGCCTGCGGCTGGCCACTCAGAGCAGCGCCTGGCGCTCGCCCTCTTCGGCCGGCCAGTCACGGATGTAGGCCTTGAGCATGCGGTTCTCGAAATCCTGCCCATCGACCACGGCCTTGGCCACGTCATAGAACGAGATCACTCCGGCCAGGGTCTTCTGGTTGAGCACCGGCATGTAACGGGCATGGCGCTGCAGCATCATGCGGCGCACCTCGTCGATCTCGGTGTCAGGGGTGCAGGTCATGGGGTGGTCGTCCATCACCGAGCGCACCATCTGCACGCCAAAGGCGCCGCCATTGCGCACCGTGCCCTGGATCACTTCGCGGAAGGTCAGCATGCCCACCAGGTCGCCGTGCTCCATCACGACCAGCGAGCCGATGTCATGGTCGGCCATCGTGCGAGCGGCTTCAGACAACAGGTCTTCGGGCCGCACGGTGAACAGGGTGTTGCCCTTGACGCGGAGGATGTCACTGACTTTCATGGGAAGGGTCTCCAGACGATCGGAATGGGACAAGGGGAATGTGCAAGACAGGAAATGGGGCCTCCCGTGGCCTGTCTGGATTCAATATACCCCCTTGTTTGAGGTGACGACAACGGTAAACACACACGACACATCGGCCTTTGAGTGGGGTATTACCCGTAGTCGCCTGAAATGCTGCGCTCAGAAAAGGCCTCGGGCCGCAGAGTTGCTTGCGGGGTCGGGCACATCATCGAGCACCTCGGCCAGGGTCAGGTGCTCCACACCTGCCCGCCGCCAGAACCCCCGCGACCAGACATCGGGATGCAGCAAGGTGCGCGCCACCAATGGGCCCACGTGCAAGCGCGTTGGGTCGGCCAGCAGCACGAAACGCCCACCTTCGTGCTGGTGCGACTCGTCCAGGCGCCCCACCCAGCCCAGCGCCTGCAGCACATCCAGCAGGGGCTCGATCTGCAGGGGGTCGGTGCGCAAACCATCCGACAAGGCATGCAGCGTCAGCCCGGCCTCTTGCCCCTCGCGCGCCACCTGCAAGCGCCGCAACACGGCCAGGGCCAGCTGGAAACGCTGTCCGGGCACATCGGGCCAGCGCTGCACTCGGGCCAGCAGGCTGGGCGCGTAGGCCGCCACCACCGCCCCCGCCAGCACGATCAGCCAGCTCAGGTACAACCACACCAGCAGAATCGGGAAGGCCGCAAAGGCTCCGTACACCGTGGCATACACCGGCACCTTGCTCAAATAAAGCGCCATGCCCCGCTGGGCCAGCTCCAGCCCCACCGTCACGCACAAGGCGCCTGACCAGGCGTGCTCCCATTTCACATGGGTGTTGGGCACGTACCGGAACAAGGCGGCAAAGGCCCCCGTCTGCAGCGCAAACACCAGCAGCGACAACAACAGGCTGACCCCGCCCGGCAGGCCGTCCACCCAGCCCCTGGACGCCGACAGCAAATAAGAACTCAACCACAGGCTGGCCCCCACCACCAGCGGCCCCAAGGTCAAGGCGGCCCAGTACACCAGCACACGCTGCGCAATCGGTCGGGGCTGGCGCACGCGCCAGATCCCGTTGAGCGTGCGGTCAATCGTCAGCATCAGGAACATGGCCGTCAGACCCAGCACGATCAGGCTCACGCCCCCCAGCTGGCTGGCCTTGCCCGCAAAACGGGTCAGCACCAGCATCACCTGCTTGGCGATCAGCTCGGGCACCATCTCGGCCAGGAACTGGGTTTCCAGCGCCTTGCGGAAGCGGTTGAACACCGGGAAAGCGCTGAACAGCGCCAGCATCATGGTCAGCAAGGGCACCAGCGCGATGGTCGTGGTGAAGGTCAGGCTGCCGGCGATCACCCCCAGACGGTCTTCCCGAAACCGCTGGCGCAGTGTCCTGACAGTGTTCATCCAAGGCCAGTGCTGCAGCGAGGCCATCCAGTTCCGGTACCAGGTCATGGCGGCTATCATGCCAGCCTCTGCGTGCGGTCTCGCACGCCCCGCACCCCTTGTCTGAAGTCCATGCCCGTCCAACCCATCGATGCCCCGGCCGCCGACCACGCCGTGCTGGGCAGCCACCCACCCGAGCGGCTGGCCCGCATCATTGCCCTGCGCAACCTGTGCCTGGGCTGTGTGCTGGGCCTGATGGCCCTGGGCCTGGCCTGGGAGCTCGTGCTGGCGCCCCTGAAAGGCGGCACGGGCGCACTGGCCTGGAAGGTGCTGCCCCTGGCCTTCGCGGTCACGGGCCTGCTCAAGCACCGCATGTACACCTTCCGGTGGCTGTCGATGCTGATCCTGCTGTACTTCACCGAAGGTGTCGTGCGCGGCACCACCGACACCGGCCTGTCCCAACAACTGGCCTGGGTCGAAACCGCCCTCAGCCTGGCCGTGTTCGTGGCCTGCTCGGTGTACGTGCGCCTGCGTCTTCGCGTGAAGAAAGAAGCCCAGGCCGCATCGCCCGCGCCATGAGCCCGAACGACGCACTCCAGGCGCTTCTCGGCAGGCTCGGGCCTGCGGGTGTCTGGTTGCGTCCGGATGCGCCAGATGCGCATGCGCCATCACCCGGCGAATGGCTGGCCCATGAAAAAGACTGGCGCGGCCGCTACCACGGGCGTGCGCTGGCCATCGTGCGCCCCGCCACCCTCGACGAGGTGGTGTACGCCGTGCAGCTGTGCGCACAGGCAGGTCTGAGCCTCGTGCCTCAGGGCGGCAACACCTCGCTGGTGGGCGGATCGGTCCCCGACACCAGCGGGCAACAGGTTGTGCTGAACCTTCAGCGCATGAACCGCGTGCTGCAGGTTGACCCGGCCAACCTGTCCATGCAGGTCGAAGCCGGCTGCCTGCTCAGCGAGGTGCAAGATGCAGCCCGCGCACAGGGCCTGCTCTTTCCCCTGAGCCTGGCGGCCGAAGGCAGCTGCACCATCGGCGGCAACCTCGCCACCAATGCAGGCGGCACACAGGTGCTGCGCTACGGCACCGCGCGCGAACTCTGCCTGGGCCTGCAGGTGGTCACGGCCCAGGGCGAAGTGCTTGATCAGCTCACGGCCCTGCGCAAGAACAACACAGGCTACGACCTGCGCGACCTGTTCGTCGGCAGCGAAGGCACGCTGGGCGTGATCACCGCCGCCGCCTTGCGCCTGCACCCCCTGCCTCGCGGCACCGCGACCTGCCTGCTGCCCTGCACCGACCTTGATGCGGCCGTCGCGGCCCTCGGCAGCGCCCGCAGCCACCTCGATGCGGGCCTGACCGCCTTCGAAGCCATGGGCGAACTGCCTTTGCACTTGCTGCGTCAGCACGCGCCCACCACCGCGCGAGCGCTGCACCACTGGCACGGTGCCGCCCTGCCCCGCTGGCTGCTGCTGATCGAATGCCAGAGCAGCGAGTCCAGCGCGCATGCGCACGAACGCCTGTCGCACTGGCTCACGCACATCGCGGCCACACAGCCCGGCTTGCAGATCGATCAGGCCCTGCTGGCGCAATCGCAAGACCAGGCCCAGGCCATGTGGGCCGTGCGCGAGCAAATTCCCCTGGCCGAAAAAGCCGAAGGCCTGATGGTCAAGCACGACATCGGACTGCCCACCTCGGCCCTGGCCGACTTCGTGGCTGACATGGAACGCACCATCCCCAAACGCTGGCCGGGCGCACGCATCGTGTGTTTCGGGCATCTGGGCGACGGCAACCTGCACTTCAACGTGCAGCCCCCGCCCCACCAGCGCGACGCGGCAGGCCTGGCGGCCTTCGAGCCAGCCGTCAACGCTGTGGTGTTCGACGCCGTGCAAGCGCGTGCGGGCACCTTGTCGGCCGAACATGGCATTGGCGCACTGCGCCTGCAGGAACTGCAACGGCGCCAGTCGCCAGTGGCCCTGCGCCTGATGCAGGCCATCCGTCAGGCGCTGGACCCTGCCCGCACCTTCAACCCAGGGCGTCTGCTGCCCTGAGGCCGGGACTCACTGCAAGGTGTCCTTGCTGATCTTGGGCAGAGGCATCGAGAACACGTCGATGCCTTCTTCCTTCAAGGCTTCGCGCTCTTCATCGGAGGCCTGCCCGCGAATACCTCGCTCGGGCGCATCGCCATGGTGAATCTTTCGCGCTTCGTCAGCGAACTTCTCGCCCACATCTTCGGTGTTTTCAATCACCTTGCGCGCCGCCTCCAGCCAGGTCTTCTGGATGGCCTTGAGTGCCTCATGGGCTCGGACGGCAGCCTCATCCAGGTCCACGGCCTCGACCTCCACCGGCCCCTGGGCCTCGCGGGTATGGGCGACCTGGGAAGGCGCGGCTGAAGCCGCAGAAGCGGCCACAGAGGCCTGCTTCGCACCCTCGGATGCGTGGGCCGCGTCGTGCCGAGCAGCCTGGCGGCTCACACCGCGGTTGATGTGCGACGCCGATGGCAGACGCTGCACCTGGGCACTGTTGCACACCGGGCACGTCAGCAGGCCTCGCGCCTGCTGCGAAGCGAGGTCATCGGCCGAGCCGAACCACCCCTCGAAACGATGGCCCGCCTCGCAGGCCAGATCCACCACCAGCATCTCAGCCCACCAAGGTCCAGTCGGGCTGGAAATGTCCGGCCTGCCACTGCTGCAGCCACATCATGCCCACAATGGTCTTGGCATCGGTGAGCTGGCCTTGCAGCATCCACTCGGTCAGTTCATCCGCACCGGCGGCGAACACATCGAGGAACTCTCCGTCGTCCAGATGCCGCTCGCCTGCAGTCAGCTCATCGGCCAGCCAGATCTCGATGACCTCGGTGGCATAGCCGATCGTGGGATGCAGCACACCGGCCTTCGCCCAACGGCGGGCACGGTAGCCTGTTTCTTCCAGCAGTTCGCGTTGTGCACAGGCCAGACCGCCTTCACCGTGGTCCAGCTTGCCCGCGGGGAACTCGATCATGGTCATGCCCACCGGGTAACGGAACTGCCGCTCCATCACGAAGCGACCATCGGGCAAACGCGCCACGATCATCACGGCCCCCGGGTGCACCACGAACTCACGACGCGCCTCACGGCCATCGGGCAAACGCACCAGGTCACGGCACCACTGCAGGAACATGCCCTGCTCGGTCACCTCGCGCGCGATGCAGGTCTCGCGCAGGTGCAGGTCGGAACCGGTCGGCTGGCTCACTCGGCGCCTCGGCGCAGGTAGCGCCAGACAAACCCTGGCGATGCCAGCGTGAGGAACACGCAAGCCCACACCGCATAGAACTCCCAGCGCTGCGGGGCCACCTGCCCCACATGGCCTTCCAGCGCGCGGCCAGCCACCGTGATCACGCCACACCAGAACAGCAGTTCCAGCAGGCGCACCCAGGTCGCCTTGGGCGCCATCCGCGGCCCCAGCGTGAGCACACGCTGGTTCACAAACGGCAAATTGGCGGCCACCAGGGCCGCCACGAGCAGGCTGTACACAGCCCAGGCAGGAACCAGCCCGCTCATGTCATCACCCCGCCAGGGCCTGGGTGATGGCGCGTGCGCACAGGGCCATCAGGCCACTGGGCAGCAGGCCCAGAACCAGCACGGCACCGGCATTGACCGACACCAGCAGCGTGGCTTCGCCAGCCGGCAGCACAGGGTTCGTGTCCACCGGTTCGTCGAAGTACATGGTCTTGACGATGCGCAGGTAGTAGAAGGCACCGATCAGCGACAGCACCACAGCCACGATCGACAGCTGGATCAGCAGCGGCGAGTTGGTGGTGATGAGCGATTGCAGCACCGCCAGCTTGGCGTAGAAGCCCACGGTCGGCGGGATGCCGGCCAGCGAGAACATGAACACCGACATGGCAGCGGCCAGGGCCGGGCTGCGCTTGGCCAGACCGGCCAGGTCAGAGATCTGCTCCGACTCAAAGCCGGGGCGGGCCAGCAGCATGATCAGGCCGAAGGTACCCAGCGTGGTCATCACATAGGTCAGCACATAGAACAGCGCCGAACCATAGCCGTTCGCGGCCGACACGGTGTTGCCAGCCACCACGGTGGGCACGAAGCCCAGCAGCATGAAGCCCAGTTGCGCAATGCCCGAATAGGCCAGCATGCGCTTGAGGTTGGTCTGTGCAATGGCCACCAGGTTGCCAATGGCCATCGACAGCACAGCCAGGATCATCAGCATCTGTTGCCAGTCGTTGGCCAGGCCGATCAAGCCTTCCACCAGAATGCGCACGGTGATGGCGAAGGCAGCCAGCTTGGGCGCACCAGCCACCAGCAGCGTGGCAGCGGTCGAGGCGCCCTGGTACACGTCAGGCACCCACATGTGGAAAGGCACCACACCCAGCTTGAACGCCAGACCCGAGACGATGAACACCAGGCCAAACGCCAGCACCTGCTTGTTGATGGTGCCGGCCAGCGTGGCCTTGTACACCTCGCCGATGTCCAGCGAACCGGTGGCACCGTACATCATCGACAGGCCATACAGCAGGAAACCGGAGGCCAGTGCACCCAGCACGAAGTACTTCATGGCCGCTTCGGTCGACTGGGCATGCTCGCGGCGCAGGGCCACCAGGGCGTACAGCGACAGCGACATCAGTT
>JBEGRT010000142.1:0-4498 GCA_041180305.1 Pseudomonadota bacterium | reverse complement strand
GTGCGCATTCCATTGATCACGGACACCCATTCCAACCTGATCGCGGACAGCGTTCCGGGCGATCGCGGACACCCGCAGTGGGGTGCCTGAGTGACGGTCCGGATGGTAGGTCAACTGTCCGCCATCAGTTTGGACCGGTGTCCGCGATCGGCGTGGAACTGGCCCGACGCAGAGACTCGCCCTTGAGCGAGATGCTGTGCGAGGCGTGCATGAGCCGGTCCATGATGGCGTCGGCGATGGTGGGCTCGCCCAGCCATTGATGCCACGCGCTGCTGGGCATCTGGCTGGTGATGAGCGTGCTGCGGCTGCCGACTCGGTCGTCCAGCAACTCGAGCAAGTCCTGTCGCTCCAGCGCTGAGATCGGTGCGATGGCCAGGTCGTCGAGGACCAGCAAGTCCAGCCGGGCAAGCTGGGCCAAGCGACGACTGAAGCTGCCGTCGCCGTGGGCGACCTGCAGCTCCTGCAGCAGCCGCGTGGCGCGCGTGTAGAGCACGCTGAAGCCCTGCCGGGCGGCCTGCTGAGCCATCGCGCAGCCGAGCCACGTCTTGCCGCAACCGGTGGCGCCGGTGATCAGCACATTGCGGCCGTGTCGGATCCAGTCGCCCTCGGCCAGCGTGGTGACGAGGTGGCGGTCCAGGCCACGACCGGCGCGCCAGTCGATGTCCTCGATGCAGGCGCCACTGACCTTGAGCTTGGCGGCCTTGAGCAAGCGCGCAACGCGCTTGCCGTCACGCCAGTCCAGCTCGCGCTGCACCAGCAGCGCCAGGCGCTGTTCGAAGGGCAGTGCCTCGGCGGCTGCTTGGGTGGCGGTGTCGTTGAGCGCGGCGATCATGCCGTCCAGCCGCAGGCCGCGCAGTTGATCCAGGGTGTGTTGGTGAAGCATGTGGGGGTTCTCGATTCGTTGGATCAGTGATGGCCGTAGTAGCCGGGGCCGCGCACGTTGTCGTGGGTCGGCATTGCCGCCGTGGTGCCGGCGAGCAGGCTGCTGTCCTGCCGATCCAGGCCGCTGGCCAGGATGGACTTGACGCTGCGGTAGTGCGGTGCGCGGATGGACTGGGCCCTGGCGCACGCCGCCTCCAGCCGCTCATCGCCGTACTCGCGGGCCAGCCGCATCAGGCCCAGGCACGCGCGGTAGCCTTGCTCAGGGTGTTTGCGGTGCTCCATCTGCCAGCGCACCACACCGGCTGTGGCCGCGCCGATGCGCTCCCCCCAACCGATGAGTTTGGCCGGCGTCCATTGCCGGTGCGCGCGGTGCGACGCCGGCATGTGCTCGGCCACCGTGGTGAAGCTGCCGACATGGCGGTTGAGCGTGTGCGCGGCGATGCGCTGGCGCCGCAAGAGCACCTCCAGCGTACTGGCCGTGATGCGCAGTTCCACGGCGGCGCCCACGTGCTGGTGCGGCACCGAGTAGTAGTGGCCCTCGAAGGCCACGTGGTAGTCGATGTTCACGCGTGCTGGCTTGAATTGCGCGAGCACCATCGGCATGGCTGGCAGCGGCCTCAAGGCCGGTGCATCCAGCGCCGCAAACGCCACCGCCCTGCAGCCCGGCAACTTCTTGAACGGGCGCTGGTTGAGATCCGTCAGCAGCTGAGCGATGGCGCGGTTGAGCTCGACCAGGCTGAAGAAGCGGCGATGCCGCATGCGCGCCAGGATCCAGCGCTCGACCACCTGCACGCCCACCTCGACCTTGGCCTTGTCCTGCGGTCGACCTGGGCGCGCTGGCAGCACCGCCACGCCGTAGTGCTCGCCCAGTTCCTGCATCAGCCGCGCAGTGACGGGCTCGTAGGCATCGGGGTTGGCGATGAGCGCACGGGGCTGGTCGGGCACCAGCAGCCGTGGCACACCGCCGATGAACGTCAGCGCGGCAATGATGGCGCCGGCCCAGTCGGCGGCTGTTTGCTGCCACGTGGCGCAGGCGTAGGTGTAGTTGGACGCCCCGAGCACGGCGACGAACACCTGCGCTCGACGGATCTCACCGGTGCCTGCGTCCACCACCGGCACCGTCTGGCCGGCGTAGTCCACGAACAGCCGCTCACCCCCGGGGTGGATCTGGCGCATGGAGCGTCTGAGGCTCTTGACCCAGGTGCGGTACTTGTCGCAAAAGGCGCTGTAGCGGTAGGCCGCGTCGCCGGCACCCGCGCTGTACTCCTCCCACAGCAGCTGCAGCGTGACGCCCGGGCGCTTGAGCTCCTGGTGCAGCAGTACGTAGTCTGGCTCGCGCCGGGTGCTGCTGCGTGGGCGTGGTGGCGGGTACAGCCTGGCCTGCAGTTCGTCGTCGGAGAGGGTGCGGGCCAGCGCCCAGTCCACACCGGCATCGCGTGCGTACATCGCGATGTCGCTGACGGTGGACTTGCTGATGCCCAGCGCGGCGGCCACCTGCCGCGCGCTCAGGCTGGCGTCGGCCAGCAGCTGAAGTGCTTGTCTGATCTTGCTCATGAGGACCCGTGGTGTGGGCATCACCTCTCCCAGCCAAAAAGCCGGGCAGCCTATGCCTCGTTGGGTCGCTCAGGACACCCTCCCGGTGTCCGCCATCAGTTTGGAATGCCGTCCGCCATCAGCGTGGAACAGTGTCCGCCATCACTGCGGAATGCTGTCCGCCATCAGAGCGGAACGGTGTCCGGGATCGCGCGGAATACGCAGGAAGTGGCCTGAAGCTCCTTTGGAGGTGCCGTGTGGGGCATGGGAACCTGCTGGACACACGCATGCACCAACTGGCCCCAACCTGCAGAAGAGCCCCTTCGAACGAAACCTGGGTCACTTCGCCCGACCCGGCGACCTGGGTGTACCTCGCTGGCGACTTAGCGCTGGTTCGACGCGCGCTGCGCATCAGTCATGTCAACCATGCGCCATCGGCGCCGTTCGGTCGATGCAATCGGAGAGCAGGCGTTGCCACCCGTCAGCAGAACCGCGCTGGACGGCCCCGGGCTTTCGCCGAGCCTCCCAATAGCCTTCCCAGTACATGGCAAGCTCGCGCTCAGCCTCACGGACGGCGGGCTCAGCCACCAGGGCCAAGCATGCCTTGCGCAGCCCGGGCACGATGCAGTAGCTTGGCCAGGCGAACTCAGCAAACGTCGCCATGTCCGGCTGCACCGACCGATAGCCGGACTCCCCCGGCGAGAGAGCCTTCGGGTCGTTCGTCAGGAAGGAGCGCATGACGGGCAGCGTGAACAGTGCTGTGACCATCTCGCGACGGAACAACTCCAGGCCGCCCGCGGCAAAGGCAACGAAGGCTCTCGCTGCTGCGGCGGTGAGACCCGGCTCGTCCGCGATGGCCTTGAGCGAGCGACGAGCCGCAGCCACATCTCCCCGCTCAAGGAGCAGAAACGGAAGGACATACCTCGCGCCCAGGTTGTCGCCGGGATTGAGCCTGAGCAGCTTGCGTGCGACCTTAGTCGAGGCTTCGCTGGCGCCAAGGTCGTGGTTCAAGCCCATCTGCAGCCACAGCAGCCGGTGGTAGAAGCGGTTCTCGACATGCCCCCACCGGAGCTTGCCCTTGAAGCCCTTCGGGAACAAGGCTTCCGCAGCCCGCACGAAGCGAGCAACCGTCTCTGGAGCCTCAACTTCCTTGGCGTCCCTTTGCATCCATGCCAGAGCAAGTCCCCCCTCGAGGAACGCCGGCTGTGCAATGAGCACCGACTCAACCCAAGCGCGGGCACGCTTCTTTTCAGGCTTTGTGAAATCTTCGTATCCCTGCCACCGCTCATCGAGTTCCTCGACAAGCTGGTGGCAGGCAGGGCTCGGCTCGAAGCATCCGCCGACGCCACCTTCCGCGTCCTGCTCAAAGACCTGGAAGCGGTACAGCGGCTCAACCGCGTTCAACGGACTTCGATGACGGACCTCGCGCCAAGACCTTCGGCCGCACAAAGCGGCCGACACGCCATCCAGCACGCGCTGCTTCGGCGTGTCGGTGAGCATCGCCAGCGCTTCCCCGAACCGCTCGAACGCGTCGAGCTGAGCAACGGGCAGGGTCACATCGTCTTCCGGCACCACAGTCAGCACGACCGTCGCACTGAGGGCATCCAGCCAACCAGATGGCAGCGGCCCGGGCTTGAACTCTGCGGCCCGGCCGAGGTGTGTCGTCAGGTGCTGCCACGCTGGGAAGCGGAGCGCCTGCGCCACGGCGTCCAGGGCTTGGCTGTGCTGGAGGTCAGTGGCCTTGCCCAACAGCTTCGCGGCCATCTTGATGCGCGCTTCGAGCTTGCCCGCCTGCTCAGCAGGGTATTGATTGAACCAGAACGATTCGACACCGATGTCGAGCGCCTGGGCTGCCCGGTCGAACGCCGGGCTGGAGGTGAACTTGATGGTGTCAGACACGGCGGCTCCCAGCAGGCTCAATGCAGACGGTCCGCTCGCCCAGCGCCTGCGTGGAGGTGTCCGGGAGGTTCAGTGAATTGGTTACCAGTCGCTGTGGCTCTGTTGCGCAAACCCGTGAGCAGACGGCATGACCCCAGCCCCGGACGGACTCATGCCACGGCGACCACAGGCACAGTCTGCGGTC
>JBEGRT010000141.1:0-2751 GCA_041180305.1 Pseudomonadota bacterium | reverse complement strand
GCGTTGAAGGCCACGCCCAGGCCGTTGTCGACCACGCGTGCGCGTGGGGTAGCGGCGGGTGCGCTGGCCTTGGCGGCGGCTTTGGTGTCGGCCACCTTGTCCTTGCTGGCGCCCAGCTTGGCCACCAGGCGCGACAGCATCTCTGCTTCGAGCTCACGGCTGGCCGGACGTGCCTTCCAGGTGGTCGATTCCTTCTTGGCGTCGGTGTACAGCTCGATCATGCCGCGGTGGCTGATGTAGACCTCGGTGCCCTTGGCCGTGCGCTCCACGCGGGTACGGAACTGGTCACGTTCGCCCGAATCGTAGAGGTTGTCGAACACGCGGCCGACCAGATCACGCAGGCCGGTGCCCTTGACCGCCACGCGGTTTTCTTTCCAGTCGGTTTCCATCAGGCCCGAGGCTGGCTGATCCAGCGGCAGCTCGAAGCCGTTTTCCTGCCAGAACTCGCGCAGCACGGGCCACAGTTGCTCAGGGGTGCGATCGACCTTCAGCCAGCGGGTCTGGCCGTCGCGCTCCAGGCTGACGCCGTTGGGGCTCTGGGCCACTTGGTCGCCATTGCTGGCGCCAGCGCCCGCTGCCTGGGCCTGGTTGAAGGCGCTGGCCGACACGGCGCCCGTGGGCGACGGGGCGTAGCGCGCTTGCCCCGAGAGCTGGCTCAGGTCAGGCGGGACTTCCAGGTTGACGGTCTTGGTGCCCGAACTGCGGTAATCGACCTTGTCGCCGGCGACGAGGTCTCCCACCGAGGAGCAGCCCTGAAGCAGGCTGAGGGCGCAGGCCGAGGCAATCAGGGCCAGGCGGCCAGGGGTTTGGGCAGTCAGCATGGAGGCAGTCAGTTGCTTGGAAAGAGGGGGTCAGAGCACGCCGGATTCGCGCAGCGCGGCTTCCACCTGGGCCTGGCCGGCCTCGGTGAGCTGGGTGAGCGGCAGGCGCAGCGCGCCGCCTGCCTTGCCCATGCGCTGCAGGGCCCACTTCACCGGGATCGGGTTGGGTTCGCAGAACAGTTGCTTGTGCAGGGGCAGCAGCTTGAAGTGCAGTTCCTGGGCCAGCTTGGCATCGCCTGCCATGGCGGCCTTGCACAGTTGGGCCATGCCCTTGGGTGCCACGTTGGCAGTGACGGACACATTGCCCGAGCCACCCATCAGCATCATGGCCACGGCGGTGGGGTCGTCACCCGAATAGATGCCGAAACCCTTGGGTGCGTTGCGAATCAGCCAGCAGGCCCGTTCGATGTTGCCGGTGGCTTCCTTCACGCCAAACACGCCGGGCAGGCTGGCACAGCGGATCATGGTCTCGACCGTCATGTCGGCCACGCTGCGGCCAGGCACGTTGTAGAGCATCGTGGGGATGTCCACCCCTTCGGTGATGGCCTTGAAGTGCTGGAAGATGCCTTCTTGCGTGGGCTTGTTGTAGTAGGGCACGACCTGCAGGGTGCAGTCGGCACCGACCTTCTTGGCGTAGCGGGTGAGCTCGATGGCTTCCGAAGTGGAATTGGCGCCAGCGCCGGCCATGATGGGCACGCGGCCCGCAGCTTGTTCCACGGCCACGCGGATGATTTCGCAGTGTTCTTCGACATTGACCGTGGGCGATTCGCCCGTGGTACCCACCACGCCAATCACGTCGGTGCCCTCGGCGATGTGCCAGTCGATCAGGCTGCGCAGGGCGGCGTAATCGACGCTGCCGTCTTCATGCATCGGGGTGATGAGCGCAACGATGCTGCCAAGAATCGGTTTCATGTACTTTCCTTTGATTCGAGGATTCTAATGGGGCACACCCGCATTTTCAGGGGCGCGCTCTCGCAAAGAGAGCGGTGTCTCAGCCATGCGGGGCGGGGCATTTCAGGGGCTGGTGCACAGGGCCCAGAGGGCTTGCAGGTCGAAGGCCACAGGGCCCAGAAAGTACCATGCAAACACCCCGGCCAGCATCAGCAGGATCACGAGCCTGAACACCCAACGGTTGATGCGTGCCATGGGTTGACCGGGCGTGTCGGGTGGCGACTCAGGCGGGCTGCAGACGGCCCCGCGGGCTGTCGGTTTCCCGGACGGGCAGGTTCAGCAGGGCCGCGGTGAAGCTCAGGGCGATGGCCGCCCACCAGACCACCTGGTAGCTGCCGGTGTGGTCGTACAACTTGCCGGCCATCCACACGCCCACGAAGGATCCCAGCTGGTGAGACAGGAAGACCATCGCGCCCAGCATGGACAGGAAACGCACGCCCAGCATCTGCGCGACGATGGCATTGGTGGGCGGCACGGTGGACAGCCACAGAAAGCCCATGCAGGCGGCGAACAGCCCGACGCTCAGTGCCGTGGGCGGCTGGCTGATGAAGGCCAGCATGACCACGCCCCGCAGCGCGTAGATGGCCGCCAGGATCCAAGCTTTGCGCACCCGTTGCCCCAGCCAGCCCACGAAGTAGCTGCCGAAGATGTTGAACAGGCCGATCAGGGCCAGACCGGTGGTGGCCACGCCCGCGGGCAACTGGTGGTCTTTCAGGTAGCTGGGCAGGTGCACGCCGATGAAGGCCAGCTGGAAGCCGCACACGAAGTAGCCTGCAGTGAGCAGCAGGTAGCTGGGGTGGGTCAGGGCTTCCTTGAGGGCCAGGCCCGCCTGCAGCGGTTCACCTTGGGCGCCTCGCTGGGCATTTGCCGGACCGGGGCCCGCGGCAGTGGGTGGGGTGGGGCGGTCGTGCCTGAGCAGCCAGGCCAGCGGCGCCAGGCTGAGTGCTGTCAGAGCCAGGCTCCAGAGGGCGGTTTGCCA
>JBEGRT010000140.1:0-2889 GCA_041180305.1 Pseudomonadota bacterium | reverse complement strand
CCGAGCTTGAATGGCCGATCGACCTGCTGATCGCCGTCGTCTGGGTGTCGTACGCCGTGGTGTTCTTCGGCACGATCGGTATCCGCAAGGTGCAGCACATCTATGTCGGCAACTGGTTCTTCGGTGCCTTCATCATCGCCGTGGCCTTGCTGCACATCGTCAACAGCGCCGCCATCCCGGTGTTCTCTGACGGCCTGCTGGCGCCCAAGTCCTACTCCGCCTACTCCGGCGTGCAGGACGCGATGGTGCAATGGTGGTACGGCCACAATGCCGTGGGCTTCTTCCTGACCGCAGGCTTCCTGGGCATGATGTACTACTACATCCCCAAGCAGGCGGGTCTGCCCGTGTACTCGTATCGCCTGTCGATCGTGCACTTCTGGGCCCTGATCTTCACCTACATGTGGGCGGGTCCTCACCACCTGCATTACACCGCCCTGCCTGACTGGGCTCAGTCCGTCGGCATGCTGTTCTCGCTGATCCTGCTGGCGCCTTCGTGGGGCGGCATGATCAACGGCATCATGACCCTGTCGGGTGCCTGGCACAAGCTGCGCGATGACCCCATCCTGAAGTTCCTGATCGTGTCCCTGTCGTTCTACGGCATGTCCACCTTCGAGGGCCCCATGATGGCCATCAAGACCGTGAACTCGCTGTCGCATTACACCGACTGGACCGTGGGCCACGTGCACTCCGGCGCCCTGGGTTGGGTGGGGCTGATCTCGATGGGTTCGCTGTATTACCTGATCCCGCGCCTGTTCGGCCGCAAGCAGATGTACAGCACCACCGCCATCTCCGTCCACTTCTGGGCCGCTACCATCGGCATCGTGCTGTACATCGCTGCCATGTGGATCGCCGGCGTGATGCAGGGCCTGATGTGGCGTGCTGTGAACCCTGACGGTACGCTGGTTTACAGCTTCGTCGAAAGCGTGAAGGCAACCTATCCCTTCTACGTACTGCGCGTTTCTGGCGGCCTGCTCTACCTGGGCGGCATGATCCTGATGCTCTGGAACACCGTGATGACCGCCATGGCGGGTCGTGCCACCACCGTGTCCGTTCCTCAACCGGCTCACGCCTGAGTTGAAGGAGAAACAACATGGCTGATAACCACAAAGTCGAAACTTTCTCTCACGAGCGGATCGAAACCAGCAACACGCTGCTGATCGTGCTGACCCTGGTGGTCATCCTGTTCGGTGGCCTGGTGGAAATCGTTCCGCTGTTCTTCCAGCGCAGCACCACCCAGCCGGTGGAAGGCCTCAAGCCCTACACCGCGCTGCAACTGGCCGGACGTGATGTGTATTTGCGCGAAGGCTGCTACGGTTGCCACTCGCAGATGATTCGCCCCTTCCGTGCCGAAACCCTGCGCTACGGCCACTACTCGATGGCCGGTGAGTTTGTGTACGACCACCCCTTCCAGTGGGGCTCCAAGCGCACGGGCCCTGACCTGCACCGCGTCGGTGGCAAGTACTCGGATTCCTGGCATCAGGCCCACCTGCGTAACCCGCGTGACGTGGTGCCTGAGTCGAACATGCCTGCCTACCCCTGGCTTGAAACAGCCGCGGTCGACCCTGCAGGCATGGCGCCTCGCATGGAAGCCTTGCGCAAGGTGGGTGTTCCTTACACCGACGCCGAAATCAAGGCCGCTGCCGACGAAGTCAAGGGCAAGACCGAGATGGAAGCAGTGATCGCCTACCTGCAGGTGCTGGGCACCGCCGTCAAGTAAGGCGCAAGGAGACAGTGATGGACATCGGCATCTGGCGCAGTGCAGTCACCGTGCTGTCACTGTGCATGTTCGTGGGCATTGTGGTGTGGGTCTACTCCCGCAAGAACAAGTCCCATTTCGAGGAGGCAGGCAAGCTGCCCCTCGGCGACGACTGAATCTGGAGGCTCAAATGAGCGACTTTTATGGAGGCTGGGGGCTTTTTGTCTCGGCCATCGTGATTGCAGGCCTGGTGTACTGCATCGCCGTCCTGTTTGGCGCGGCACGCCACAAGGTGATCCGTGACGCCCAGGGCAACGTCCAGGCCGACACCGGCCACGTGTGGGACGGTGACCTGCGTGAGCTGAACAACCCGCTGCCTCGCTGGTGGCTGGTGCTGTTCGTGATCACCGTGATCTTCGCTTGCGTGTATTTGTACATGTACCCGGGACTGGGTGAGCGCAAGGGCTCCCTGGGCTGGTCGCAGGTCGGACAGCTGCAAGATGAAATCAAGAAGGCCAAGGCTTCGGAAGATCAGGTCTATGCGAAGTTCAAGACCGCTTCTGTCGAAGACATCGCCCGTGACCCGCAAGCCCGCGCCATTGGTGAACGATTGTTCCTGAACAACTGCGCTGCTTGTCACGGCTCGGATGCGCGCGGCGCCAAAAGCTTCCCCAACCTCACAGACAAGGACTGGTTGCACGGCGGCAATCCGGATCAGATCATCGAGACCCTCACCAACGGTCGCCGCGGTCAGATGCCTGTCATGTCGGGTGCTGTCGGTTCCCCTGAGGAAGTTCGCCAGGTCGCCAACTATGTCCTGAGCCTTTCGGGCAGTGCGCACAACGCTCTGGCTGCACAGTTGGGCAAAGAGAAATTCAAGGCATGCGCTGCTTGCCACGGCGCCGAGGGCAAGGGTAATCCTGCTCTGGGTGCTCCCAACCTGACGGACAAGGTCTGGCTGCATGGCTGGGGCGAACAGGCCATCATGGACATGGTCAACAAGGGCAAGCTGAACGTCATGCCTGCACAGAAGGATCGTTACAGCCCCGAACAGATCAAGGTGCTCGCCGCGTACGTCTGGGGCCTGTCGAACGGCGTTCAGACGGCTGAAGCCAAGACGGCTGAAGTCTCGGCCAAGTGATTCGTTCCAATCCGGTCAAGGTTTGACCGGATGCAAATCCAGCGGTGGATGA
>JBEGRT010000139.1:0-2943 GCA_041180305.1 Pseudomonadota bacterium | reverse complement strand
CGACCGGCTGGAAATCAGCATGGCCCGCTGGAGCTTCACCCTCAGCGACCAGGTGGCGCCGGGCAAGTCGGTCGAGATGACCTCGGTGGGTGCCAAGGCCAAGGTGATGGGCGATGCCGTGTACGACCAGGACAGCTGGTGGCCGCAGGTGTCGGTGGGGCTTCAGTACAAGAACACCGACGACAAGGCGCTGGCCCGTGCCCTGGGCGCGCGTGCCACCGACGACGTGGACCTGTACCTCACGGCCACCAAGGTGTGGCTGGGAGCCATGGCCGGCAAGAACGTGCTGGCCAACCTGACCCTGCGCAACACCCGGGCCAACCAGTTCGGTCTGCTGGGTTTCGGCGGGGCCGACATCGGTGGGCGCCGCTGGTACCCCGAGATGTCACTGGCCGTGATGCTGCGCGATGACCTGGTGCTGGGCGGCGAATACCGCGCCAAGCCCAATGCGCTGCGCGGCGTCCCCGGTTTCGAGGAAGACGACGCCTGGGACGTGTTCATGGCCTGGTTCCCCTGGCGGCACGCCAGCCTGACCCTGGCCTGGCTGAACCTGGGCAACATCGCCACGCTGAAATCCCAGCATGGGCTGTACGTGTCGGGGCAAGCTGCCTTCTGACCTGACGCAATCACAGCGGGTGCGTTTGTGTCACCTTTACAAAACGTATATCCATGCTTCACAGGCGTTCAATGACCTTGCGGCACACTGCGGGGCATGACTGCATCGAAGCGTTCTTCCTGGCTGGGCCATGTGTTTTCCCTGAAGGCCCTGGTGGCTGTGCTGGTGCTCGGTGGCATTGGCTGGGGCGTGAAAACCAAGTTTTTCCCCAAGGTCAAGCCGCCTGAAGTGATCACCGCCGCGGTCGAGCGCGGTGACATCGAAGACACCGTGCTGGCCACGGGCACCATCCGCCCGATCAAGCAGGTGTCGGTGGGCGCCCAGGTGTCAGGGCAGATCCGCAAGCTGCATGTGAAGCTGGGCGACCAGCTCAAGAAGGGCGACCTGATCGCCGAGATCGATGCGGTCACGCAGCAGAACGCGCTCAAGAATGCCGAAGCGGCCATCCGCAACATCCAGGCGCAGCGTGTGGCCAAGCTGGCGGCGCTGGAGCAGGCTGAGCTGACGCTCAAGCGCCAGCAGGACCTGGCCCAGCAGGACGCCACCTCTCGCCAGAGCCTGGAAGAGGCCCGCGCCAATGTGGCCACCTTGCGCGCCGAAGCCAAGGCACTGGAGGCCCAGATCGAGCAGCAGAGCGTCTCGGCCGACACGGCCAAGGTGAACCTGGGTTACGCCCGCATCGTGGCGCCCATGGACGGCGTGGTCTCGGCGCTGGTGGCCGAAGAAGGCCGCACGGTCAATGCGGTGCAGAGCGCGCCGGTCATGATCAAGCTGGCCGATGTGAGCACCGTGTCCATCAAGGCCCAGATTTCGGAAGCCGATGTGGTGCGCGTCAAACCGGGGCTGCCGGTGTACTTCACCATCCTGGGCGACACCCGCAAGAAATACGAGGCGAAGCTTCGGGCCATCGAGCCCACGCCCGAATCTGAGCAGACCGAAACCACCACCCCGGTGACGAACACCACCTCGGCCATTTATTACAACGGCCTGTTCGAGGTGCCCAACCCTGACCAGCGCCTGCGCGTGGCCATGACAGCCCAGGTGTCCATCGTGCTGGACAAGGCCGACAACGCCTTGCTGATCCCGGCCTCGGCGCTGGGCAAGCGCAGCAAGGGCGGCCATTACGACGTGAAGGTGCTGGTGGGCGAGGGCGAGAAAGCCCGCGTCGAGACCCGCGCCGTGCACATTGGCATGAACAACCGCGTGCAGGCCCAGGTGCTCGATGGGCTCAAGGAAGGCGACAAGGTGGTGGTGGGCGAAGCCTCGGGCGACGGCAAGAAGACCGGCGCTGGCGGCCCCCGCATGTTCTGAGCAGGCTGACCCATGAATCAGCCATTGCTGCAGGTGAAAGACCTCTGGCGGGAATACCCGTCAGGCGACGGTGTGGTGGCCGTGCTCAAGGGCGTGAGCCTGAGCATCCAGGCCGGCGAGATGGTGGCCATCATTGGCGCCTCGGGCTCGGGCAAGTCCACCCTGATGAACATCCTGGGCTGCCTGGACCGGCCCACACGCGGTGAATACCGTGTGGCCGGGCAATCGACCGCTTCGCTGGAGCCCGACGAGCTCGCGCGTTTAAGGCGCGAACACTTCGGCTTCATCTTCCAGCGCTACCACCTGCTGGGTGACCTGAGCGCCGTGGGCAACGCCGAGATCCCGGCCATCTATGCCGGCAAGGGCAAGACCGAACGCCGTGAGCGCACCGAGGCCCTGCTCAAGCGCCTGGGCTTGGGTGAGCGCCTGGGCAACCGCCCGGGGCAGCTGTCGGGCGGCCAGCAGCAGCGCGTGAGCATCGCACGCGCCCTGGTCAATGGCGGTGACGTGATCCTGGCCGATGAGCCCACCGGTGCCCTCGATTCCGCCTCGGGCCAGGAGGTCATGAAGATCCTGCGCGAGCTGCACGCTGAAGGGCACACCGTGATCCTGGTGACCCACGACGCGCAGGTGGCCCAGAACGCGCAACGCATCATCGAGATCAGCGATGGTCAGGTGGTCGCTGACCGCGCCCATGCGCCAGCCGAAGCGGTGGCGGTGAAGCCTGAGGCGGCGCAACGGCCGCTGGCGGGGGGGCAGGGTGGCAGCCATTGGTGGGACCGCTGGTTGTCGCAATGGGGGCGTCTGACCGAAGCCTTCACCATGGCCTTGCGCGCCATGGCAGGCCACCGCTTGCGCACGCTGCTGACCATGCTGGGCATCATCATCGGCATTGCGTCGGTGGTTTCCATGGTGGCGCTGGGCGAGGGGTCACGCCAGCGCGTGCTCAAGGACATCAGCGCCATGGGCACCAACACCATCGACATCTTCTCGGGCAAGAACTTTGGTGACCGCCA
>JBEGRT010000138.1:0-3844 GCA_041180305.1 Pseudomonadota bacterium | reverse complement strand
GGTGCTGGGGCGGGTCGATCCGGGCACCTTCCTGGCCGTGGCCGAACGCCATCACCTCATGCCCCGGCTGGGCCACTGGGTGCTGCAGGAAGCCTGTCGGCAGATGGCCGAATGGCACAGCCAGGGCTGGCGCATCGGCGTTGCCGTCAATCTGTCGCGCCAGCAGGTGCTCGACCCCCATCTGGCCCTTCAGGTGGCGCAGGCGCTGGCCCAGCACCATGTGCGCCCGGACCAGCTCACCCTGGAACTCAATGAAGCCGCTGGGGGGGCGTTGGACGCCTCGGTGCAGGCCCCGCTGGTGCAGCGCCTGGATGCCCTGGCCCGTGAGGGCGTGCGTCTGAGTCTGGACGACGGGCGCTCGCCCACACCCTGGTTGCAGGCCCTTGGGGCCACCTCGGTGCATGAGGTGAAGATGGATGGCCGACGCCTGGCCCAGTCACCTGCCGACCCGTTGGCCCTGGCCGATGTGAGCATGGCCCACGCCGCCGGCCTGCGCGTGGTGGCCGTGGGCGTGGAAGAGACCGGGCAGGCCCAGCGCCTGCGCGATGCAGGCTGCGACGAACTGCAGGGCTACCTGTATGCCAAGGCCATGCCCGGGAGGCACCTGGCCATGTGGCTGCGTGAAGGCCTGAGCACCGGATCGCGCAGCCTGTCGCCCGAGACCCTCACGGCACTGGAGCCCCCGGCGATGACCCGCGCCAGCGCGGTGTCTCGCAGTTTTCCTACAATCACGGGATGACCGCCTCCCTGCCCATCCAACGCCGCCCCTACACCCGCGCCGCCCAGTTGCCCCAGATCATGCGTGAGCGCATCGTGGTGCTCGACGGCGCCATGGGCACCATGATCCAGCGCTACAAGCTGGGCGAGGCCGATTACCGTGGCACCCGCTTTGCCGAGCATGGCAAGGACCTCAAGGGCAACAACGAGCTGTTGCAGCTGACCAAGCCCGAAGTGATCCGCGAGATCCACGAGCAGTACCTGGCCGCGGGCGCCGACATCATCGAGACCAACACCTTCGGCGCCACCACCGTCGCGCAGGACGACTACGAACTGCCCGAACTGGCCATCGAGATGAACCTGGTGGCCGCACGCATGGCCCGCGAGGCCTGCGACAAGTACAGCACCCCCGACAAGCCGCGCTTTGCGGCCGGTGCCATCGGCCCCACGCCCAAGACCGCCAGCATCAGCCCCGACGTGAACGACCCGGGCGCCCGCAATGTCGACTTCGACACCCTGCGCCAGGCCTACTACGAGCAGGCCAAGGCCCTGATGGACGGCGGCTGCGACCTCTTCCTGGTCGAAACCATCTTCGACACGCTCAATGCCAAGGCCGCCATCTTCGCCATCGACCAGCTGTTCGAAGACACCGGCGAGCGCCTGCCCATCATCATCTCGGGCACCGTGACCGATGCCTCCGGCCGCATCCTGTCGGGCCAGACCGTCAGCGCCTTCTGGCACTCGGTGCGCCACGCCCACCCGCTGGCCATTGGCCTGAACTGTGCGCTGGGCGCGGCCCTGATGCGCCCCTACATCGAAGAACTCTCCAAGATCGCGGGCGACACCTTCATCAGCTGCTACCCCAACGCCGGCCTGCCCAACCCCATGAGCGACACCGGCTTCGACGAAACCCCGCCGGTCACAGGCGGCCTGGTCGAGGAGTTCGCGCAGGCGGGTTTCCTGAACATCGCCGGGGGCTGCTGCGGCACCACGCCCGACCACATTGCCGAGATCGCCCGGCGCGTGGGGCAATACCGTCCGCGCTGCCTGCACGAAGGTGCGCGCGGCTTTCTCACGGAATTGGCCTGATTTTTCGCCCTTTGACACGTTGACGCGCCCCGGGCGCTTTGCTGCAATCGCTGTTCATCGGTGGCGCCTGCCACCGGCGTTCAACTCAGGAGATTGCATGAACAAGCATCTGAGCGCAGTGGCCGCGGGCCTGCTGCTGACCGTGGGCATGACCGGCGCACACGCCGCCGGCGAAGGCTATGTGGGCGTGGGCATCCCGGGCGTGATCGCCGGTTACGCCCTGAGCGTGCACGACAACGTCACGGTGCGCGCCGACTACGCCACCCTGGGCAGCCGCAACAAGAACGGCACCGAAGAGGGCATCAATTACAACGGCAAGGTCAAGATCGGCCGTGCCGGCCTGTTTGGCGATTACTTCCCCCTGGGCAGCGGCTTTCGCCTGACCGGCGGCGTGACCTTCAACCAGATCAAGGGTGAGCTCAACGCCGTGACCACCCCGGGTGGCACCATCACCGTGGGCTCGAAAACCGTGCCCACCACCGGCAACGAACGGTTCAACGTGACCGTGAAGGTGCCCGATGTCACGCCGTTTGTCGGCATCGGCTATGGCCACAAGGCCAAGGAAAAGGGCCTGGGCTTCGCATTTGATCTGGGCGCTTCCATCGGCAAGGCCAAGGTGAATGTGGACACCAACCTGCCCCAGCTGTATCCCGGCGTGGTCACCCAGGCCGATGTGGACGCTGAAACCGCCGAAATTCGCGACGGCGCGGGCAAGGTCAAATTCATCCCGCAACTGAGCTTTGCGCTGACCTACACCTACTGACCCGGTGGCGCCTGCGGGCGCACCATGCGCAAGGGGGGCCGTGGCCCCCCTTGTCGTTTGTCGCGCTCACATCGCACTTGCTGGTCGGCCGCTGAGCGGCTCGGGTCTCCGTCCTCTCCAATCCATCGGGTCGTGTTCAGCCATTCACCGGGGCCTGCACCGGCTCGGCGGCGGCAGCCTTGCTGCGGCCCAACAGGCGGCGGCTCAGGGCGCCCAGCGGCTTCAGGGCCGGCTTGAGCACCAGCTTGGCCACTTGCGGCAGGATCACCCGGAACATGCTGGCCAGGCCCACTTCGGCCAGGCAGGGCAGCTCGCAACCGCGCTCCCACTCGGGGTTCATCTGCTCGAAGAAGGCGATGTCGGCCTGGCGGCGCAGCTCGGGCGTGATGGGCGTGGCGTCTGATTTCAGACAGTTGTAGCCATCGCCAAAATCCAGCACCATTTTCTCGCGGTTCAGGAAACCCGGGAACAGCGTGTCGCAATAGGTTTGCGTGATGCGCTTCATCTCGGGGTTTTCATTTTCCGGATGAGGGTAGTAATTCGGGAAATTTCGGGTCAGCAGCAGGAAGGTCTTGTAACCCTTGGAAATCAGGAACCAGTATTGGCGGGTGAAGGGGTGCTTGAAGGCTTCGATCACCACGCGCTTGACGAATTCGAAATTGATGGCCCGGCTGCCCCAATATTCCGATTCGATGATGGTGTCGCCGCTGAAGAAACCCTTGACCTTCTTGCCGTCGACGTCCAGGTCGTAAATGCCCAGGGTCGAAAAACCCACGATGGCGTGGTCGGTCTTGCGGCGCACGATGAAGGCGCCCGTCTTGCGGCTGAGGTCGCTGACGAACTGCTCCATCGAGGTGAACTCGTAGTAGCGGGAGAACACGCGGAACATGTCCCGGATGTCCTTGACGGTGATGTCTTGCAGGGCGTGGTACTGCGTGTAGATTGGGTGCTTGCGTTGCGACATCGTGCGACCTCTGTGAAGAAAACTGTCTGGCTTGGAATGAATTGTTTCAAGCCGGCTCAGAAACCATCACAGGGTCGCCACCCGGGGCCCCTCGTTCGCGGGGTTTGTGAAGCGTGACAGATTCACGCTTTTCAGGGTGCCCCTCGAATTTCACGCGGGAAGGGGGATTTTCAAACGCCTGTTCGCCGTGTTACGCGAGTTTTCATGCGTGCGCATCATCGGGTGCGCAGGGGCTCCAGGATTTGCCCATCGCGCCAAACCGAGATCCGTGTCACGGATATTGTTTTCCGTGGGCAGGTTCAGCCCGCGTA
>JBEGRT010000137.1:0-10888 GCA_041180305.1 Pseudomonadota bacterium | reverse complement strand
GGGCTGGGGTCATGCCGTCTGCTCACGGGTTTGCGCAACAGAGCCCATCTGAAGCGTCTTGTGGCCGGTGATGCTGGCCACCTCCATCGGGTTCAAGCCCTTTTCGAACAGCCGGCTGGTGGCTTCGTGGCGCAGGTCGTGGAAATGGAAATCGTCCAACCCGGCCCGGTCGCAGGTGCGCATGAACGCCCGTTTGATCGCCTGGCCGGTCAGGCCAGCAAAGACAGGGCCCGTCGGTGCGTCCACATCGGCCGGTTTCAGCGCGGCCAGTACCGCCCTCGCCTTCGACGACAACGGCACCGATCTCGCCTCGCCGTTCTTCGTCAGCGGCAGGTGTGCCACCCGGTGCTTCAGGTCAATGTGCTGCCACAGCAGCCCCACCACTTCGCCCTGCCGCATACCGGTCTCGATGGCGAGGTCCACCACAGGCACCAGGAAGGGATTGCGGGCATCCTGCATGGCTTGCCGAAGGCGGTCTTCCTCGCCCTGCCGAAATCGTCTATCGCGGGCCTTGGGCGGCGACGGCCGGCGCACCATGCGCACCGGGTTTTCGGGCAACTGGATGCTCCACTCCCTGCGGCCCGTCTCGATGACGTGGGCCAGGTGGTTCAGCTCCTTGTTAACGGTGCCGGCCGACACCTGCTTGAGGCGTTCGTCGCGGTAGCTGGCGACGTGCGCGCTGGACAGCGCGGCCATCTTGATCTGCGCAAGGGGCCGCTTCTGCAGGGCCAGTAGGCGCGACCGCTCAGGGCCGGCGCCGCGCTTGCTGGGAGTGACCTCGCGCAGGTAGCGGTCGATGAGGTCGGAAAGAAGGTTCTTCTCGGCCTCGGTACGGTCCACGTACAGGCCCCGGTCCATCTCGGACTCGATGGCCCTGGCCCACATCTCGGCCTCGGCGCGCGTGTCAAAGCTACGCGACTGGTCCGGAAAGCCCTTGCGGCGGATCTTGGCCCGCCAGTACTGCCCGCGTTTTTCTAAAGCTGCCATGTGCACCTCGTGTGTTGATCGAGTGCGAGGCCTGGCCTAGTCTGTTGCCCCACTGTCCCAGAATTGTCCCAAACTCTGGTGGGGACGAAAAAAAAGCACTTAGCATCGCTGCTAAGCGCTTGATTTTACTGGTGGCGGTGCAGGGTCATGATTCACCTGGGAAACAACACTCTGAAGCGCCAGAGTTGCCCCCAAAGTTGCCCCCAGCGTTCGGCGCACCCAGCACCACCAGGTTCACCCGCCACCCCGGCCAGCGTCGAAGATCCACGCCACGCGCGCCAGGTGCGCAGCCACGGGGGCGGCGGCAGAGCGGCGCCGGCAGCGCACACCCAGCGCCTTCGCCCATACCTTCGCCGTGGACTGGCTCACCCCCAGCATGCGGCCAATCTCCGCGGTGGTGTGCGTGGCGGCATGACGCCGGATCACCTCGCCGGCCGCCACCGGCATGCGTTCAGGATTGCAGGGCATCGGGTCGCAAGTCGGTCTTGAGGGTGAAGGCGGGGCATGTCCGCGCCCAAGCGTCCGGCAGCAGCTCGCACCACACGATGCCGAACCGGTCGCGCGGTACCAGGCCGGCGGCCGCGGGCTCGCCGCAGGTCTTGCGGAGGGTGCGGTGGGTGCAGCCAGCGCAGGTGCGCGGGGCCGCGGCAGGCGCTGCTTTCCGTGTTGCGCACTCACCTACCCTGTTCGGCGGTGTGAACGGTGTGACAGGTGTGAACACCTCACCTAAGCCACTGTCGACATTGGGAAAACAGGCGCCCTCAGCCGTCACCTCGACGTTCACACGTGGGGGTGCGGTGTGAACACCTGGGGCGGTGCTGGCGCTGGGGCGGACGGTTGCCGGGGCCGCAGCGATCTCGGGTTTTCTCAGGTTCTCGCGGCGCGCCGCCAGGTCGCGGCGCAGTTGCTCGGCCAGGCTGGGGCCGGTCATCAGTCGGCGGCCCGGCTCAGCGGCTCGGGGTTCACTGCGTACACCCGCACCCGCTGGCCGTTCACCCGCTGCACCCGGGTTCGCTTGCCATCGGCACCCGGTGCGCCCAGCACCCCCGCGGCCTCGAGCACAGCCGTTGCCCGCACCAGGTCGAAGCCCCGAAGCGCCTCGCGCATGCCGTCCGACGTGAACAGGTACACCCGCCCCCCGTCGTCGCCACGGCGCCACCAGCCGGCGCGGTCGCGCACGGGCAGCGCGCGGTGCTGGTCCTCGCTGGCGTCGGCGTCGCTGAAACGAGAGTCGCCGTGCCGCTCGATGAACCGGCGCAGGGCCTGGGCCACCTGGGTGGCCTCGACGTTGCCGGCGCGGCCGGTGCTGCGGCCGGTGCGCCAGGTGTCGAAGGCCACAGCGCACGCCCGCACCGCCTCGCCCTTGGGCCAGCCCGTGGCCCCGCAGGTGGTGGCCAGCTCGCCGGCCATGGCCAACAGCGCGAAGCGGCCGGCGGCGCGCCGAACCTGGCCGCTGTCGTCGTCACCCGATGCGAACTCAGGCAGACCCCGGAAGTCTTCCAGCAGCTCGGCCAGGCCCTGCCCGCCGTCCTTGGCCAGGTGCGCCAGCAGCAGCGGCCCGGCGTGGCCATGGTGCCGGCCTGCGGCCCGCTTCATGGCATCGGACAGCGCCACCCCTGACGCATGACCGTGCAGGGCGTCCCATGCCCCGTAGGTGCGGCCGGCGGCCACGTCCAGCAGGCGCACCGCGTGGCCGGCCATCTGCCGTTGACCGACCTCGGCCATGGTCGTTTCAATGGTGCGCTCCCCGCTCGACAACACCATGCAGCGCCAGCGGGCCACGTGCCGTGCAGCACCAGTGCGGCCGGCGCGTTGCTTCCCGTAGCCGTTGCCCAGGGCGTAGACGATGGCGCCCACGTCGCGCGGGTCACACTCGCTGATCTCGTCCAGCACCAGCAGCGAGTCATTGAACAGTGCCGCGGCGCCCTCCATGCCGTTGGCCGTGGCGCGCCAGCTGCGGCGGTAGCGGTCGCCGCCCCACACCGATGCGGCCACCTCCACGGCGGTGGTCTTGCCGGTCGAACTGTCGCCCACCAGGTGCACACCCCCACCCTCGACGCCACACAGCGCCAGCACCGGGCCGGCGAAGGCAGCGCACAGCGCCAGGCACAACATGGGGTTGTCCACCGCCAGCGCGGCCACGCCGTCGCGCCAGCCGTCCAGGGTGCCGGCCTGGGCGTACTCGCCGCCCTCGCGCTGCTGGCCTTGGTAGACCACGCCGTCGGCACCGGGGCCGATCACCCGGGCCGGCAGCACAAACGCATCATGCGCAGCACTGGCCCAGCCGGTGGACAGCACGCACAACACGCGCTTGTTCGGCGTGCGACAGGTCAGGTACTGGCTCAGCAGGTGGTGGGCGCGGTGGTTCAGCTCCAGGCCCATGGCCAGCAGCTCGCGCCGCAGCTCGTCGCCCGTGGCGGCCAGCAGTTCCATGGGCATCGCCCACGGGTGCCACTTGCCCAGCGTGTCGCAGAAGTTCAGCAGCCGGCCGAAGTTGCCGCCCTGGGCGTCGGTGGTCACGGCCTCGACGTACAGCGGCCCGCAAACCTGGGTGCTGGTCAGCGTGGGCGGCGCGCCCTCGCGGCCATGCTTGATGCCGAAGTGCCACACCCCGGGGCGGTAGCGTTCACCCCGGTGTTCCTTCCACTCGGTCAGCACGCGGAAGCACGGGCGCTCGTCGCGCGTGGGCCACCAGGCAGCCGCAAGGCCGGCGTCCTCGGGCGCATCGGCCGCGGGCTGGGCGTCGTCGGCCGGCGCGGCCGCCCTCCCATGAGCCTCCCCACCGAAGGCGGGCTGCAGCCCCTCCCCGGCCGACTGCAGCCGGGCCAGGTCGTCAGCACTGGCGGAGGCGATTGCAGGTTTCTGCAGGTTCTCCCGCCCGCTCATGCCGCCACCTCGCGCGCACGGCCGGCCCACACGTCGCACCAGTCGGCGCCGGGTGTCGCCGGGGTCATCACGCGCACGTGCAGGCCCGCGGCGCCGGCGCGGTGGCGCAGCTTGTCGGCCGCATCGGCGCCGGCCGGGTCCGCGTCGGCGAAGATCACCAGCCCCTGCAGGCCCCGCGGCCACTGCCAGGCAGCCAGGGCGCCCGCGCTGTAGGCGGCCACCGCGGGCACACCCGATGCCTGACGCGCCGCCATCGCGGTTTCGATGCCTTCGGCAATGCCCAGCACATCGGACGCGCCCTGCCCTGGCCAGGCCAGCCGGATGCACCCACCCATGACGGGGCCGGCCGCAGCGGTCAGCTTCTTGGCCGGGCCGGGCGTGGGGGCCTTGCGGCCCTCGGGGCTCAGCCAGGTGCGATGCAGAACCACGGCCGCGCCGTCAGCCCCCTGCACGGCGGCCACCATTGCCGGCCAGGTGCCGGCGCGCTCGCCATCGTGGAAGTACGGCAAGGCCGGGTGCAGGCGGATCACGGCGGGCACCCGCAGCAGCTCGCCGGGATCGAGCGCCAAGCGGCGGCGCAGGTACAGCGTGACGGGATCGGCCCCAGAGCCATCGGCGGCCACGGGCTGGCATTCGGCCCACAGTTGCGCCAGGCGCGGGGCCTGGGCTGCCTGGGCATCGGCGAGAACCTGCCGGCGGCGCGCGGTGGCCTCGGCCATCTGGCGGGCCAGGTCGGTGCGCTCGGCCTCGGTCATCAGCTCGCGGCGCTGGGCTGTCCACACCTGGGACAGGCCGGCGCGGAAGTCGCCGAACACACCGGCCCGGCCATCGTCGAACAGGTGGCACCAGCCGGCGGTGTCGCTGCGCCTGCCGTTGAGGCTGAAGCGGTGCAACCGGCCGGACTCGATGCTGTCGGGGGCGGCACCGAGTGCGGCCAGGATGGCAGCACGGAATTCATCTTGCGGGTTCGCCACGGGGCAACTCCTTGAGGGGTGCCGGCCTCCGTGGCGGGTGCAGCGCAGGCCGGCGCGTGTTGTTCTTGTGGGGGGCGTTCAGATTGCAGGTTGGGTGCGCAGGCCAACCGTGGCGCTGGCGGCCAGCAGCTCGGCAGCCTTCACGCGGTCGCCTTCGGTCAGGCGGTAGACGCCCACCTCTACCGGCCGGCCGTCGCGGTCTGTGGCGCCCATGCGCAGGCAAGGCACAGCCAGGCCGTAGCCCCTGCGCAGGCGTAGCACCTCATCCGGGCCGTTGCTGGCCCCGGCGATGGTGTCAACCTCCTCGCGGGTCAGCGGGCGTTCCTGCAGGGCGCGCAGCAGGCGCAGGTGGCGGGAGGTGACGCGATGCGGGATGTTTCGGGGGGCGCCTTCGTGGCTCATGCCTCACCCCCGTTGAGCCATCCATCGTCACCCGCCTGGCCGAAGTCCTCGGGTTCGGTCGGCGGTGGGGCGGCGTGCTGGCGTGCCGGTGCTGCCGTGGGCGCTGCGGCCGGCTCGGGACCGCCTGCAGCAGCGCGCACCGCTGCGCGCCTTTTGGTCAGTCCGTAGACCGTCATCACCTGGGCGGCCACCAGGTCAGCCGACGGCCTGGCGTTGCCGTCGCGGTCGGTCCAGGCGGTGGGCTTGAGCGTCCCGGCCAGGGCCACCGCGTCGCCGGCCTCCAAGGCCAGCAGGGCAGCGCCGGCCGACTCGCTGAAGGCCAGCACGTTGACGAACACGCCTTCAGCCTCGCTGGTGGCGGCGCGCACCTTCGCCGTGACGAACTGACGGCCCGTGTTGCCGCTGGTGCGGGCCTTCGCCGGCTCATGCAGCTTGCCCAGAATCAGGGCTTCGATGCTCATGCGCGCACCTCCCCGCGGATCGAGCGGCGGCCCAGCATCGCGGCCAGGTCGGCGCGTGCCAGCTCGCAGCCGTAGACCACCGCGGCGGCGGCCTGCAGGCTGGGCACGGTGCCGCGGCGGGGGCTGCCGGTCAGCGTCCATGCGCTGCCCCCGGCAGGCTCCAGCACCATGCCCAGCAGGGCGGCGCGGGCCTGCAGCGTGGCCGCGGCCTTGCGCTGGGCAGGGGTGTCGGCAGAATGCGGGCCGTCGTCTTTGCTCTGTTCCCTGAAGGCCCGCCCGCTCGCACCGGTCGGGCCTTCGTCCTTCTGGGGCTCGCTCAGGCCAGCAGGCGCAGCGCCAACAGCGCCCATCGCGCCGCCAGCCTCAGCAGCAGGGGTGGCCAGCTCAGGCGCGGCCAGACCAGGCGCCGGGGCGCCTTCGAAGTGGTGGTGCGCCATGTGGTCACGCCTCCTTCTGCAGCTGGATCGCCGCGCGCTTGGCCTTGCCTGCAGCGCTGGCCACGGTCGCACGACGCAGCACGGCGGCACCGGCCGCAGCATCGTGACGGGCGCCAGCGAAGTCGCGCCAGAAGTCCCCGACCGCGGTCGCCGCCCAGCGGGTGCAGCGGTGGGACCGCATGACCGGCTGCGGGGCCTCGCCAGCGGACACCCGCTCATGCCACCAGCTCACCGACATGCAGCCAGCGGCGGCGGCCGTCTTCGCGTCCACCAGCGCCACAGCGGCCAACGCCTCAGGCAGCACCTTTGCGGGGCTGTGCGGGTGGGCCTTCCCCGCGCTTGCTGGCCCTTGGTGTTTCATGTTCGTCATGGGGTCGCATGGTTGCGACCGCCCGGCGCTACGTCACTATCAGGAACTCGCGGACTTCTTGCGAGTGGCAGCGGGGGGGGGGCGCGTTGCACCAGCTGCGCCACAAGCCGCAGCACCGACCCCGCCACGAGGCTGATTGCCTCGGGGTCGCCCCCCGTGAAGTCCTGATCCTTGCAGGCGCGCCAAACGGTCATTGGATCGCTCTCCATTGCCTCGGTCACCAGGCCCACGGCCTTCGTCTTGCTGCCAGCGGGCACGGTCAGCAGGTGGACGGCCGCAGCCATGGCCAGCCGTTGCTCAACCTTGCCCGGCTCGGCCTTCCGATGCGGCGGGTTCTTCTCGAAGCCGAACACGGCCAGCGCCTCGGTGGGCTTGATGGCCGGCTCAGGACCCGGGTCCACCGCGGCCCGGACAACCGCCAGGCCATCGGCCAGGAACCGGCGCAGGTCAGTCGACAGGGGCGCGCCGCTGTACAGCGCATCCAAGGCCAGCAGCAGCACAAAGCGCCGCGCCGCCATGTCGCCGGCTGCAGCACGCTGCAGAGCCTCGGCCTCGAAGTCGAGGCCCTCGCCCATCTCGTCCATGTCCTGCCCTTCCCGCGGTCGCCCGCGCTGCTTGGTGTGTCCTATCCGCTGCCCGGCCCCACCAGGCGCAGCACCTGGGCACCGGCAGAGCTGCCCGGTGCGTCGCACGTGGCGGCCTGGCCGGCCGGCTCCGGTGCCTCGTGGTCGGTGCGACGCCTATTCGGGCCTTCTTTGCTGGCGGCAGCGGCCGGCGCCTGCGCCAGTTCCAGCGGCCCGAAGATCCAGGCCACGCGCGCCATGTGCCGGACGTGCGGGGCCAGGACGGGTGACGGTGGCTCGCCTTGCAATTCGGGCAGGACCATGGCCAGGCCGCAGCGGTTGCGGGGCTCGCCCGGGTCGCTGGCCAGCTTCTGCAGCCACGTGGCGGCGCGCCGCCGGCCGGCAGCGTCCAGCAGCGCCAGCCGGTCGGCCAGGCTGCCCACGGTGCCCGCTCGGGTGCTTGTCGGGGCGGTGGGGACGGTCATGACGCAGCCCCAGCAGCAGCAGGCGTGCACGGGGCGTTCAGCACGATCACGGCTTGCCGCAGGGTGTACAGGGCTGACCACCACCCGGGCACGTGATCGGCGTCGCCTGTGATGTTCTCGAACGCCCCGCATGCCGACTGCGTGAGGCACAGGGCGGCGGACAGGCGATCAGCGTCCGACATTGCCGGGTCAACCGTCAGGCTCACGCCCAGCAGGCCGAAGCACCCGGGCGCCGGGCCGCTGGTGGTGGCGATGTTGGGCGCGCTCATGCTGCACCGCCCTTCAGGCGGGCGCCGCCCTCCCACTGCTCAGCCTTGCTGCGGGCCTCGGCCGCCAGCATGCCCAGCACCGTGACGGACAGCCGGCGCAGGCGGCCGGCGTGGCCGGGGGCGAACATGACCGGATCAGGGTCCGCCAGGGCGTCGGCCTCGAACACCTGGGCCAGCACCTGCGGCCCGGCAGCCACATCGGCCGCCCGGTCGGCAAAGGCCACCTGTTCGGCCAGCGGGCTGCCACCAGGCATGGCGCGCCATCTGAACGGCATGAAGTGCTCAGCCTGGGCACCGCTGGGCTCGGTGGTGGGCAGCTCAGCCGCTGCGCCGTCCCAGGGCTGGGCCTGGGGCTTGGTGGTGCCGCCGCTCATGCTGCGCCCCCGCCGATGCGCGACAGCAGCGGCAGCGCCACGTGCCAGGACAGGCGGCCACCGAGTGCGGCGCGCAGAACGATGCGGCGCGCGACGCGCTGCATGTGGTGGGAGACGGGCGCGCAGCTGGGCGCGCCCTCGCCGGGCTTGCCGGCGTTGGTGGTGGGCATGGTCTCGGGCTCCTTCACGAGCGTCGAAGTTCCACCCTCAACCGTTTTCACGCGGCGGTGGGTGGGCGGGATGTTGAAAACACGAGTGAAGTCGCGCGGCCATCCTTGCGGGCAGGCCCATCCCGCCCGAAACCTTGCGGAATTTGGGCATGGCAAAGCCGCACTGCGTGTGCGGCCAGAACGCTTCACTGAAGGTGTTTTCAAGCACCACCCCTCTCGGGGCGCCGCCAGTGTGCCCGCACAGCCGGTGCCGCGTCAATGGCCCCAAGCGTGCCCATGCGCAGGCATGGCAGGGGTAACGCGGTGCAACGCAGGGCGGGGCTTGTCCCTCGGGCGGTGGACGCTGGCCAGGCGGTTCAGGGCCTGACCAGGCGGCCCCACAAAGCACAACCCCCGCACGGGGCGGGGGTTGGCTGTCTCCCGGCGCGACTATGAAGCCCGCCAGGACTTGCGCACCTGGGGCACTCGCCAGGTGAACGGATGTCGGGAGCGGCGCGCACTACGCACAGGTGCCGCTTTGCGCCCGGGCTGTCATTCCCCAGGCAACCGACTACCCCAACGGCCGGCGGGGTGCATCCTCGCCACCAGCGCCCGGGCCGCCTTGCAATGCACTGCGCCGCGGTCGGTTGCCGGCTCCCGTTGGGGTGCACCAGTGTAGGCCGTGGCAAACCTCTGCCGAACCTCGGTGCTTCTGTTCACACCGGTCGGTGCGGTGTGAACACCGGTGTGAACAGCTTTCAGCCCCGTTTTACCTGGGAAGAGAAGAGTTGTTCACACCGTTCACACCGTTCACCTCCAAAAATAGAAGTCGCGCGCATCGGTTCAGTTCTGCCGGCGCTCATGCTGCCTTGGTGGGCAATGCCACCACGTCAGCGCCCTTGCGCAGGCGGTCCAGGTAGTCGGCCCACGTCTGCATCATGGTGCGGCGCTGGGCCAGGTACTGCGCCCGGTCGTAGGCGGCGCCCAGCGGGCCTTTCTTGCCGTGGGCCAGCTGCGCCTCGATCCACTCCGCATCCATGCCCGGCAGCTGCTCCCGGATCACCGTGCGGGCCATCGCACGGAAGCCATGGGCGGTCATCTCGTCGGACCCGAAGCCCAGCCGGCGAAGGGCTGCGTTCAGGGTCACATCGCTGATGGGGCGCCCCTTGCTGCGCTGGTTGGGGAAGCAGTACGGGCCGTCACCGGTCAACGGCCGCAGCCCCTCAAGCACCGCCACCGCCTGGGCGGCCAGCGGCACCACATGGTCAGCCCCCGTCGCCTTGTCCTGCTTGGTGCGCTTCATCTCCGCGGCCGGGATGGTCCACACGCCCGCGGCCAGGTCCAGGTGCTCCCAGCGCATCGCCCGCAGGTTGCCCGGCCGCTGGAACACCAGCGCCCCCAGCACCAGGGCGGCGCGCGTGGCAGGGTGCCCGGTGTAGCCGTCCACCGCCCGCAACAGCTCGCCAACCTGCCGCGGCTCCAGCAGCGCCGCGTAATGCTCCTTGACTGGCACCGGCAGCGCGCCCCGCAGGTCCGGCGTGGGGTCGCGCTCAGCGTGCCCGGTGGCGATGGCGTAGCGCATCACCAGGCCGACCGTCTGCTTCACCCGGTGGGCGGTGTCCAGGGCGCCGCGCGCCTCCACCTTGCGCAGCAGGTCCAGCACCAGCGGCGCCGACACACCAGCAGCAGGCGTGCCGCCAATCCACGGGAACACATCGCGCTCAAGCTGCTTGCGGCTGCGTTCGGCGTACCGGTCGGACACGGCCGGACCGTGCACCTTCTGCAGCCACTCGCGCGCCACCGCCTCGAAGGTGCCCGGCAGCGGCTCACCTGCAGCGGCCAGGGCCTCGACGGTCTGGCGCGCCACCTGGGCCACCTTGTCGGCCTTGCGCTCAGTGCTGGGGTCAGCGCCAGCGGCCAGCAGGGTGCGGGCCTCGTCGCGCCGCCGCCTGGCATCGGCCAGGCCCACTGCCGGGTAGACCCCCAAGGACAACCGCTTCTCCTTGCCGCCGATCCGGTACTTCAGGCGCCACCAGCGCGCCCCGCTGGGCTGCAGCTCCAGATACAGCCCCCCGCCGTCGCTCAGCTTGCGCGGCTTGTCGCCGGGCTTGGCCTTGCGGATGGCGGCATCGCTCAGGGTGTCGGTAGGCATGGGGGCACCTCGTGGGGGCAACATTTCAGGGGGGTATCCCCTGCTGCCCCCAATGTTGCCCCCACGTGGGGGCAGGTTCAAGCGTGCCTATCTGGTCCCATGCGGACAAGAAAAAAGCCCTAGAGCGTTGATTCTCTAGGGCTTTTCGTCTTATCTGGCCCTGTTTGGAGCCTGATTTGGTGGGCGGTGCAGGGTTCGAACCTGCGACCCCTGCCGTGTGAAGGCAGTGCTCTACCGCTGAGCTAACCGCCCGGAACCTGTCCGGAACTTCCCGATGCTGCTTCGGCAGATCTGCGCTTTTGGCGCTTGCTCTGCTGACTTGCTTCGTATTGCTACGCCGCTGCAGCGAAGCTCAGATTATGCGTGCACTCTGCAGTTC
>JBEGRT010000136.1:0-7198 GCA_041180305.1 Pseudomonadota bacterium | reverse complement strand
CCCAGGCGTTGCGCTTCCTTGAGCACCACGTCGAAGTCCAGGCCCTTGTCACGCATTTCGGACAGGATGAAGTTGGTGGTGCCGTTGATGATGCCGGCCACCCACTGCACCTGGTTGGCCGTCAGGCCTTCGCGCAGCGCCTTGATGATGGGAATGCCACCGGCCACGGCCGCTTCAAACGCCACGATCACGCCCTTTTCGCGGGCGGCGGCGAAGATCTCGGTGCCGTGCACGGCCAGCAGGGCCTTGTTGGCCGTGACCACGTGCTTGCCAGCCGCAATGGCTTCCAGCACCAGGGCCTTGGCAATGCCATAGCCACCGATCAGCTCGACCACCACGTCGATCTCGGGGTTGGCGATCACGGCGCGGGCATCGGCCACCACCTGGGCGGCGTTGCCCACCACTTCCTTGGCGCGCTCGGTGTTCAGGTCAGCCACCATGGCGATCTCGATGCCACGGCCGGCACGGCGGCGGATTTCTTCCTGGTTGCGCTGCAGCACGGTGAAGGTGCCGCCGCCCACGGTGCCGATGCCCAGCAGGCCGACCTTGACGGGTTTGAGTGCGTTGTGGCTCATGGTGTGTCTTTTCGATCTCGGTGGCGCGCCGGGGGTGGCCCGTGCGCCAGGTTTCAGTCTTCAGGGGTAAACATCTCGCCTCGGGCCGGGGCCCGAGGGGTTCAGGCGTGGCGCTTGCGGTAGCCGTCCAGGAAGCGCGCGATGCGGCCAATGGCGTCGGCCAGGTCGTCGGTGTTGGGCAGGAACACCAGGCGGAAGTGGTCCGGGTGCGTCCAGTTGAAGCCCTTGCCCTGCACGATCAGCACCTTCTCTTCGGCCAGCAGCTCGTAAGCGAACTGCTGGTCGTCGGCGATGGGGTACATCTTGGGGTCGAGCTTGGGGAACATGTACAGCGCGCCCTTGGGCTTGACCACGCTCACGCCCGGGATCTGGTTAAGCAGCTCGTAGGCCAGGTCGCGCTGCTTGCACAGGCGGCCGGTGGGGGCCACGAGGTCCTTGATGCTCTGGTAGCCGCCCAGCGCCGTCTGGATGGCCAGCTGGCCCGGCGTGTTGGCGCACAGGCGCATCGAGGCCAGCATGTTCAGGCCCTCGATGTAATCCTTGGCGTGGCGCTTTTCGCCCGAGACCACCATCCAGCCGGCGCGGTAACCGCACGAGCGGTAGTTCTTGCTCAGGCCATTGAAGGTCAGGAACAGCACGTCATCGGCCAGCGAGGCCATCGACACGTGCTTGTTGCCGTCGTACAGGGTCTTGTCGTAGATCTCGTCGGCCAGCACGATCAGCTGGTGCTCGCGGGCCACCTGGATGATCTCGCGCAGCAGGCTCTCGGGGTACAGCGCGCCGGTCGGGTTGTTCGGGTTGATGACCACGATGGCCTTGGTGCGCGGCGTGATCTTGGCGCGGATGTCGGCGATGTCGGGGTACCACTCCTGCTGCTCGTCGCAAATGTAGTGCACCGGGCGACCGCCCGACAGCGACACCGCGGCCGTGTACAAGGGGTAATCAGGCGCCGGCAGCAGCACCTCGTCGCCCTCGTTGAGCAGCGCATTGAGCGACATCACGATCAGCTCGGAGGCGCCGTTGCCCAGGTACACGTCGTCGATGGTGACGCCCTTGACGCCCTGCTCCTGGCAGTAGTGCACCACCGACTTGCGAGGCGCGAACAGGCCCTTGCTGTCGGTGTAACCGGCCGCTCCAGACAGGTTGCGGATCATGTCCTGCACGATCTCGTCGGGCGGCTCGATGCCGAACACGGCCAGGTTGCCGATGTTCAGCTTGATGATCTTGTGCCCGTCTTCTTCCATCTGGCGCGCCTTTTCCAGCACAGGCCCACGGATGTCATAACAGACGCTGGCGAGTTTGCTGGACTTGGCGATCGGCTTCAAAGCACTCTCCGGGTGGAAAACGGGGGGTAAAGATAGAATTTAACCACAGGCCGCCCCTGACGCACCTCTGAGGTGCCCCCAGGGTTGAGCGCCTGCCGGAAGTCCTCTCCCCACAGACGCCATGAAGCTGCACGCCGACCGCCCCGACGCCGCCAACGTCATCCATGCCATCACCCGCGAGTCGGTGTCGATCAACGGCACCCGACACACCGCCAGCGTGCTGGTGCCCTCTGATGCGCCGCTGGCCCCCTGGGGCGCCGCCACCGTGGCCGACCTGACCGCCGAGCATTTCGAGCGCATCGTGGCCTACAAACCCGAACTGGTGGTGTTCGGCTCGGGCCCGCAGCAGAAATTCGTGCATCCCGGCCTGATGCGCAGCCTGATCCAGGCCGGCATCGGGGTCGACACCATGGACACCCAGGCCGCCTGCCGCACCTACAACATCCTGGTGTCGGAAGGCCGCCGCGTGCTGGCCGCCCTGATCATCCACAGCTGAGCAGCGCCCCTTGGGCGCAGCATGCCGTCCACACCACCCCCCTATGTGTGAATCCCCCGCTCCGGGGGGCCCTTGGCTGAGCCTTTATAATCGTCAGGTTTTCACGCAGGTCGCCCGCAGGCCGAGTACCCGAACATGACGCCAGCCCTCAACAAATCTCTGCCGGAATTTGAAGCCGTCGCCACCGGCAACGTGAAGTTCACGCCCCAGGCTTTCCAGGGTCAGACGGTCATCCTGTATTTCTACCCGAAAGACCACACCCCCGGTTGCACCACCGAAGCCATGCAGTTCCGCGACAAGCACGCGGAATTCACACAGGCGGGCGCCATCATCTTTGGCGTTTCGCGTGACAACCTGGCTTCGCACGACAAGTTCAAACAGAACCTGGACCTGCCCTTCGAGCTGATCGCTGACACCGAAGAAAAGCTGTGCCACATGTTTGGCGTGGTCAAGAACAAGATCATGTACGGCAAGAAGGTCAAGGGCATCGAACGCTCGACCTTCCTGATCGACCCCACCGGCGTGCTGCGTGCCGAATGGCGCGGCATCAAGGTGGCTGGCCACGTGGACGAAGTCCTGGCCGCTGTTCAGAACCTGCAAAAAGTGGCTGCCTGAGGCCCCATCCGAGCGCACGCCCAAGCGCTTGAGTGTGCGCCTGTGGCGGACACGGCACAAGCCGGAACTGTCCGACAAACGGCCACACAGGGATGTGCATAATGGGTTTCATGCATCTTGCATGTCACCGATTCATCGCTCCAGGCAGTCTGCGCTTCCACCCGGTCGCGCCCTGCCACCTGATGACCGGCAACAAGCCGCACCGCGCAAGCGTGCGGCTTTTTTCATGCCCGCTCCATACCGAAACTCCTGAAACGGAAGTGCCCCATGCCTTTGCCCAAAGCTCCTTCCAAGCGCGCTGACATGCTCACCGAGGTCGATTTCACCTCGCAACCCAAGCCCGTCACGAAAACCACCAAAGGCAAAGCCCCCAAGGTGCCGCCCGCCGCTCCGCGCGTGAGCCTGCCGCCGGTGCTGGAAGTGGTGTCGCGCACCCCGGCGGCCGACCTGCAGGCCACCGCCGCCTCGGCCACCCCGCGCACGAAACCCGCCTCGGCGCCAGCCTTGCCCCCGGTGGCCCAACCCATCGTCGCCGAACGCCTGGCCGAAGCCCCGGCACGTGCCGAAGCACCCGCCAAAGCCGCACCAGCCCCCAAGCCCACCTTCAAGGGCAGCACCAGCCGCCGCAAGAAGGACACCGGCCCGGCCAAGCTGTTCGTGCTCGACACCAACGTGCTGCTGCACGACCCGATGTCGCTGTTCCGCTTCGAGGAACACGACGTCTACCTGCCCATGATCACGCTGGAAGAGCTGGACGGGCACAAGAAGGGCATGACCGAAGTGGCGCGCAACGCCCGCCAGGTCAGCCGCGACCTCGATGCCCTGGCCGATGACATGAGCAACCGCAACGGCCAGGACCCCTCGGCCGGGATTGCCTTGAACAAGACCGGCCACAGCGCCGCCCTGGGCAAGCTGTACTTCCAGACCACCGGCATGACGGTGGAGCTGCCCACCGGCCTGCCGCAGGGCAAGGCCGACAACCAGATCCTGGGCGTGGTGCAGGCCCTGCGCAACCGCCACACCGAGCGCGACGTGGTGCTGGTGTCGAAAGACATCAACATGCGGATCAAGGCGCGTGCCCTGGGCCTGCCCGCTGAAGACTACTTCAACGACAAGACCCTGGACGACGGCGACCTGCTGTACACCGGCGTGTTGCCCCTGCCGGCCGACTTCTGGGACCGCCATGGCAAGGGCATGGAGAGCTGGCAGCAAGGTGGCAGCACCTTCTACCGCCTGAGCGGCCCCATGGTGCCGGTGATGATGGTCAACCAGTTCGCCTACCTGGAAGCCCCGGGCGTGGCGCCCATGTACGCCAAGGTGATCGAGATCACGGGCAAGACGGCCACGCTGCGCACCCTGAAAGACTTCACCCACGCCAAGAACGGCGTGTGGGGCGTGCAGGCCCGCAACCGTGAGCAGAATTTCGCCCTGAACCTGCTGATGGACCCGGATTGCGATTTCGTCTCGCTGACCGGCTCGGCTGGCACCGGCAAGACGCTGATGACCCTGGCCGCCGGCCTGGCCCAGGAGCTGGACGACCGCCGCTACACCGAGATCATCGTCACCCGCGTGACCGTGCCGGTGGGCGAAGACATCGGCTTCCTGCCTGGCACGGAAGAGGAAAAGATGTCGCCGTGGATGGGCGCTCTGGACGACAACCTGGAAGTGCTGGCCCGCAGCGACAGCAGCGCCGGCGAATGGGGCCGCGCCGCCACCAACGAACTGGTGCGCAGCAAGATCAAGATCAAGAGCATGAACTTCATGCGCGGCCGCACCTTCCTGAACAAGTTCGTGATCATCGACGAGGCGCAAAACCTGACGCCCAAGCAGATGAAGACCCTGATCACGCGCGCCGGCCCCGGCACCAAGATCGTGTGCCTGGGCAACCTGGCCCAGATCGACACGCCCTACCTGACCGAAGGCAGCTCGGGCCTGACCTACGCCGTCGACAAGTTCAAGGGCTGGCCCCACAGCGGGCACGTCACCCTGGCCCGCGGCGAGCGCTCGCGCCTGGCCGACTTCGCCTCGGAAGTGCTGTGAGGCACGGGGCCGTTGGCCCCAGTCACGCTGCAAAAAAGGGCGCCCTCGGGCGCCCTTTGTCATGGTGCGGGCAGAACGTCGCAGCCTGGATCAGGCCTTCTCGAACACGGCCATGCTTTCCACGTGGGCCGTGTGCGGGAACATGTTCACCGCGCCAGCGGCCACGCAGCGGTAGCCCGCCTGATGCACCAGCAGGCCGGCGTCGCGCGCCAGCGTCGCCGGGTTGCAGCTGACATACACGATGCGCTGGGGCGGCACCCAGTCGGGCACCAGGGTCGGGTCCTGGTGCAGGTCGGCCATGGCCTTGGCCAGGGCGAAGGCACCCTCGCGCGGCGGGTCGACCAGCCACTTGTCGGCGCGGCCGTAGCTGGCCAGCTCCTGCGGGGTCATCTCGAACAGGTTGCGGGCCACGAAACGGGTGCGGTCGGCCACGCCATTGGCGGCGGCGTTCTCGCGCGAACGGGCCACCAGCTGCTCGCTGCCCTCGATGCCCAGCACGTCTTTCGACAAGGTGGCCAGCGGCAGGGTGAAGTTGCCCAGGCCGCAGAACCAGTCGATCACACGCTCGTCGGGCTGCACACCGAGCAGGCGGATGGCACGCCCCACCAGCACCTGGTTGATGTGGTGGTTCACCTGGGTGAAGTCGGTGGGCTTGAACGGCATGGTGATGCCGAACTCGGGCAAGGTGTAGTCCAGGCCCGGAAGGCTCTCGTCCAGCGGATGCACGGTGTCGGGGCCCTTGGGCTGCAGCCACCACGACAGCGTGTGCTGGCCATCGTTCCAGGCGCTGTGCTCGGTGGCGAAATCTTTCAGGCGCTGCCGGTCGGCCGCACTCAGGGGCTCCAGGTGGCGCAGCACCAGTACGGTCACGCGGGTGCCCACGGCCAGCTCGATCTGGGGCAGGCGGTCGCGGCCATCCATGGCGCCGATCAGCGCGCGCAGCGGCACCAGCAGGCGGCTGACATGCGGCGGCAGGATCTCACAGGTGCTCATGTCGGCCACATAGCGCGACTTGCGCTCGTGAAAGCCCACCAGCACGGTGTTCTTCTTGGCCACGTAGCGCACTGACAGGCGGGCGCGGTAACGGTAGCCCCAGGTCGGGCCCTCGATGGGGCGCAGCAGGCGTTCGGCCTTGACCTTGCCCAGGTGCCAGAGGTTGTCTTCCAGCACGCGCTGTTTCACGGCCACCTGGGCCGCCGGGTGGAAATGCTGCATCTTGCAGCCGCCACACAGGCCGAAGAACTCGCACTTGGGCGTGACACGCTGCGAGCTTTCGCAACGCAACTCGCGCATCTCGCCCTGCTCCCAGTTGTTCTTGCGGCGGCCCACGTTCACGCGGACTTCTTCGCCCGGCAGGGCACCTTCGATGAACACGACCTTGCCGTCGGGGCGGTTGGCCACGCCCTGGGCTTCCAGGTCAAGGGAACGCACTTTCAGCCACTGCAGATGGGGCGGCTGATCGGCCTGGTCAGGCACCAGCCACTCGGCCGGCAGTGCGGTGGGGGTGTCGGGGGTCAGGGGCGCATCTTCGGGCGCCTGCAGATGTTCGCTCATCCCCCGATTGTCTCAGAGGATGGCGACGGCTCGCATGGCCCGGCGCACCACTCAGCGGGTCGGCAGCGACTTGGCCGGATCGATGGGCTTGCCCTGCTTGCGGATCTCGAAATGCAGTTGCACGCGGTCGGCGTCGGTGTTTCCCATCTCGGCGATCTTCTGGCCCTTGCGCACCGACTGGTCTTCCTTGACGTTCAGCACCTGGTTGTGGGCGTAGGCGGTCAGGTAGTTGGCGTTGTGCTTGATGATGACCAGGTTGCCGTAGCCGCGCAGGCCGGAGCCTGCGTACACCACGCGCCCATCGGCAGCGGCGTAGACCGGGTCACCGGCCTTGCCGGCCAGCACCATGCCCTTGCGCTTGCCTTCTTCGAAGTTGGCAACGACCGGCGCGGCCGCCGGCCAGGTCCAGCTGGGCTCATCGAGGTCGCGCGAGGGTTCCTTGGCTTCACGCGATTCGCTGGCGGCAGCGCCCGTGGCCGCGCTGGCCGAAGCACCGCTGGAGGCCGTCGAGGCCATGGCAGGCGACGATGCAGCCGTGTTGACCGCGCCCGTGGCAGCCGATGCAGACGCCGTGGCGGCAGGCTTGCTGGTGG
>JBEGRT010000135.1:0-2756 GCA_041180305.1 Pseudomonadota bacterium | reverse complement strand
GTGCGCACCGGTGTGCCGGGCTCGCTGGTGGCCTGGCGCGTGCAGCCGGGCGACACCGTGCGCGCAGGCCAGTGCGTGGCCCTGGTCGAGGCCATGAAGATGGAGTTCGAGATCCTGGCCGAGCAGGGTGGCCGCGTCGAGGCGCTGCTGGCCGAGGTGGGCCATGTGCTGGTGGACGGCCAGCCGCTGCTGGCGCTCGACCCCCGCCACGACGATGGCCAGGCCCACGACGGCGGCCAGCAGGCGCTGGACCCCGACCACATCCGCCCCGACCTGGCCGAAGTCGTGCAGCGCCACCTCGTGACCCAGGATGCCGCCCGCCCTGAGGCCGTGGCCAAACGCCATGCCCAGGGCCAGCTCACGGCGCGCGAGAACATCGAGCGCTTCGTCGATGCGGGCAGCTTCATCGAATACGGTGCCCTGGCGCTGGCCTCGCAGCGCACCCGCCTCAAAGAAGCCGAGCTGATCGCCCGCAGCCCGGCCGATGGCCTGGTGGCGGGGCTGGCCACCGTGAATGCCGCACAGTTTGGCGAGCAGGCCGCGCGCTGCATGGTCATGGCCTACGACTACACCGTGTTCGCAGGCACCCAGGGCGTCATCAACCACCAGAAGACCGACCGCCTGCTGCACCTGGCGCTGCAACGGCAGATCCCGCTGGTGCTGTGGGCCGAAGGCGGTGGCGGCCGCCCCAACGACGAATACCCCGGCGTCAGCCTGCTCGACAACATGACCTTCCTGGGGCTGGCCCGCCTCAGCGGCCTGGTGCCCACGGTGGCCATCGTCAATGGCCGCTGCTTCGCAGGCAATGCGGCCCTGGCCGGCTGCTGCGACGTGATCATCGCCACGCAAAGCACCACCCTGGGCATGGCCGGTCCCGCCATGATCGAAGGCGGTGGCCTGGGTCGCTTCACGCCCGAAGAGGTGGGCCCCGTGAGCATGCAGGAGCCCAATGGCGTGATCGACATCGTCGTGAAGGACGAGGCCGAAGCCGTGGCCGTGGCCCAGCGCTACATGGGCTACTTCCAGGGCCGCATTGCCGACTGGGTGGCGCCCGACCAGCGCCTGCTGCGCCACCTGGTGCCTGAAAAGCGCACCCAGGTGTACGACGTGCGCGCCGTGATCCGCACCCTGTTCGACGAGGCCTCGGGGCTGGAATTGCGCCCGCGCTTTGCCAGCGGCATGGTCACGGCCCTGGCCCGCCTGGAAGGCCGCCCGGTGGGCGTGATCGCCAACGACCCGCGCCACCTGGGCGGCGCCATCGATGCCGACGGGGCCGACAAGGCCGCACGCTTCATGCAGCTGTGCGACGCCTTCGACATCCCACTGGTGTCGCTGTGTGACACCCCTGGCTTCATGGTGGGCCCCGAGGCCGAGAAGACCGCCACCGTGCGCCACTTTTCGCGCATGTTCCTGGCCGCGGCCAGCCTCACCGTGCCCTACTTCGTGGTGGTGCTGCGCAAGGGCTACGGCCTGGGCGCGCAGGCCATGACGGCCGGCAGCCTGCTGGCCCCCGATTTCACCGTGAGCTGGCCCACCGGCGAGTTCGGCCCCATGGGCTTTGAAGGCGCGGTGCGCCTGGGCTTTGGCAAGCAGCTCGAAGCCATTGCCGACCCGCTGCAGCGCCAGCAGGTCTTCGAGGGCCTGGTGGCCGAGGCCTACCGCCGCGGCAAGGCCCTGAACATGGCGGCCCACCTGGAGCTGGACGACGTGATCGACCCGGCCGACACGCGCCGCTGGCTGCTGCGCGGCCTGGCCTCCATGCCGCAGCCTGCGCCCCGCCAGGGCCGCAAGCGCCCCTTCGTGGATGCCTGGTGAGCCCGTGCTATCTTCGCGCCCCGCCTGACCGAACCCGTTCCTGCATCCTTGCCCGATGAACATCACTGTCCTCGAAGAACTCAAGGCCTACATCGACCCCCTCACGCCCGACGAACACGAGGCGCTCGAACGCAGCCTGCTGGCCGAAGGCTGCCGCGATGCGCTGGTGCTGTGGGGCGACATCCTGGTCGATGGACACAACCGCTACGCCATCTGCACGCAGCACGGCATCCCGTTCGAGACGAAGCAGCACCCGCACTTCCGCTCGATGGACGACGTGCACCTGTGGATGATCAACCAGCACCTGGGCCGCCGCAGCGTGTCCGATTACCAGCGCGGCGTGCTGGCCTTGCGCAAGAAGGCCCTGCTGGCCGCGCGCAAGCAGGCCGCTGTTCAGGCCATTGACCAGGCCACGGCCCCAGCGCCCGACGACGACGTGCCTGGCATGCCGCCCTCGGGTGTGGGCGCCACCACCGCCGTGGCGGCCGACACCCTGGCCCCCTGGGAAGAGGCCGATCCGCTCAAGAGCCGCGAAGCCATCGCCCGTGCCGCCCGCATCAGCGCAGCCACTGTCGCCCAGATTGAAAAGATCCAGCAGACGGCCGTGCCCGAGCTGGTGGCCGCCGTGAAGGCCGGTGACATCTCGATCTCGGCGGCGGCCGTGGTGGCCACCTTGCCGCAAGAAGAGCAACAAAGCGCGGTGGCCGGTGGCAGCAAGCAGCTCAAGGAAACCGCGCGACAGGTGCGCGAAGCCAAGGCGGGCAGCCGCACGCCCAAGGCGCCGCCCGCCGAACAGCTGGCCGAGCAGGCCGCCCAGGCCGGGCAGGACCAGGACGCCCTGCTGCGCGAACTGACCGAGCCCCGCGCCGACGAAACCCCCGAAGCCTTCATCACGCGCCTGCAGCGCACCGTGCGCGAGTTGTGGCTTGAACGTGCCCGCC
>JBEGRT010000134.1:0-3756 GCA_041180305.1 Pseudomonadota bacterium | reverse complement strand
CTGCTCGAAGGGCAGGCTCAGCCCTCGACCAGCCAGCGCCAGCGTTCGTCGCTCTCCACGGCCATCGGGAACCATTGGGGCGTGAGGCCCTGGTCCCGGAAGGTTCGGAACAGGCCGCAGGCCTGCTGAACGCGCATGCCGTGGTGCTCCGAGCCGGTGTCGTCGCCCAGGGCCATCATGTCGGCCAGGTCGTGCCCGAACACCCACAGCACGCCTTTGTGCTGGCCGGGGAAGGCCACCCGGTTGTTGGCCAGCACGCTGGCCAGGCTTTCAAAGCGCAGGTCGTCGCTCTCGGGGTGCCAGCTGATGCACCACACGCTTTGAACGGCGTCTCGGAACGTGCGCATGACCTCAATGTAGCGAGATTCGCGCCAGCGTGTGCAAGGGGCAACCCGACGCCCCGTCTGTGGGCTGAATCGCCATTGACGCGCGCCCATGAAAAAGCGCCCCGAAGGGCGCTGGGTGTCAGAGAGGCGAGCCGCCTGATCAGCGGTTGCTTTCCTTGAAGATGATCCAGTCGTTGTCGACATAACGCCAGGTCAGGGTCTTCTGGCTCACGTCCTTGAAGTCCTTCGAGTTGTAGGTCTGCTTGAAGGAAGTGACCACATAGGGGCCCTGGGCCGAAGCCTTCACGTCCGACACCTTGATGTCGATGTCGCCGGGCTTGGTCACCAGGCGGCGACGTTCAGCGATCCACTTGGCCGAGGTGTATCGAGCGGGCGCGAATTCCTTGGCGTAGAAGGTGAAGTACTTGTTGATGTCCTTGGCCATCCAGGTGGCGACCCAGTCACGCAGGCGGTCTTCCACGGTCTTGACGTTGGCAGGGGTGGCCATCGGCTCGGCCGCAGCGGGCGCCGGTGCCGGCACGGGGGCTGCAGCGGCAGGGCCCGCCATGCGCTTGGCGCGGGCATCGAGTTCTTCGCGCGGCGTGCTCTGGGCCGTCACGATCACGTTCGGGCAGCGCTGGGCAGCATCTTCGGCGGCTTGCCAGTTGGCGGCCAGGTCGGCGCTGCCGTCGTCGGTGCGGCTCAGGCCCAGGCTGGACACCAGGGTGTTGGTCACGGCCAGGGTGCGGGCCTGGGCCAGCATCAGATCGTGCTCGGCGTTGGCGTAGGCGCGCTTGGCGGTGTAGAGCTCGTTTTCGGCGTTCAGCAGGTCCAGCAGGCTGCGCTGGCCGATGTCGAATTGCTGGCGGTAGGCGTCACGGGCCTTTTCGATGGACAACACGTTGCGGTCCAGGGCGGCCAGCTGATCCTTGAGCTTGCCGATGTCGTTCTGGGCGATGGCGGCGGTCTGGCGCACATCGCGGCAGGCCTTGTCGCGCAGGTCCTGGGCCTGGTTCAGCAGGTCGGCAAACTGGCGCACGCGGGCCTTGTCGGAGCCGCCGTTGTACAGGTTCCAGTTCAGCACGATCTGGCCCAGCGTGTCGTTGCGCTGGCCGCTCTGGCCGTCGAAGTTGTGGCCGGCGCCGGTGCGCAGGCGGGCTTCCACCTTGGGCTGGAAGGCACCGTCACGCGATTGGGCCTGGGCTTCGGCAGCGCGCACGTTTTCGATGGCAGCGGTCACGGCCGAGTTGCGGGCCATGGCCTGCACGGTGGCGTCAGCGTTGCTCTTGAACGCATTGCGTGCCAGGGGCTCGCGCGGCGAGGCCATCTTGGCTTCAGGCGGCTCACCCACCACGCGCAGGTAGCGGGCCGACACGTCGTGCAGGTTGGCGATCTCGGTGGTCAGGTTCGATTCGGCAAGCGACAGGCGGGCATTGGTCTGCTCGGAATCGACGCCGCGGCCCACACCGGCCTTGACCTTGCTTTGCAACTGGTCGAACACATACTTGTGCTGCACGTAGTTGTCTTCGGCCAGTTCGACCAGGCGACGGAAACGGGCCACATCGACATAAGCACGCGAGGCTTCCAGCGCCGCGTCTTCGGTGGCGCTCACGAATTCGAAGTAGCGCGTCATGCGGGCATGGCCCAGGCGCTCGACTTCCTTGCGGGTGGCCTGGCCATCCCACAGCATCTGGTTCACGCTCAGCGACAGGCCGGTGCGCGAGCTGTTCTGGCTTTCCGGGTTGCGGGCATCGATCTTGTCGCGGTTGCGGCCGACTTCAGCGCCCAGGTTCACCTGCGGCAAGAAACCACCGCGGGCCACATCCTGCTCATTCGAGGCTGCGCGCAGGGCGTTGTAGCGCGCGGTGACTTCAGGGTTGGTGGAGATGGCCTTCTGAGCGGCGGCGGACAGGCCGGCCTGCTGGGCGTGGGCCACGCAGGCCACGGTGGCCAGGGCAGTGGCAGTCAATGCCAGGCGGAAAGGGGTGAACGTCACGTATAAGCCTCCGAATGCAGGTCTGCACACAGGATGTCTGTCGAATTGCAGGCCGTGATGGCGTTTTTTTATCGGCCGAAAACCTGCGCCCTGTAGTTTAGTGTGAAGGCCGTGTCAGGTTGATCATTCGTGGCCCTCTCATTGAGGGTACCCATGTTGGCGAACCTGAAGGCTCAAGTCCGGTTGGAAAGTTGTCGATACCGATCCACGATCCGGCGGAATGGGGCTCATGAAGGTTTCTGGAGAATTCCTGGTGCACAGAGGAAGGGCGGCCCGTCTTGCCGCAGCCTTCCGGCGCCGCATGGGTTTCCTGGGGCCTGCGCTGTCGGCTGTCGGGTTGTTGGGGGTGTTGCTGTGTGGCAACGCGCTGGATGGCACGAGGTTGCTGCAGAGCGCCCAGAAGGCGGGCCCCGCGGCAGTGACACGCACCCAGGCCCTGGTTCAGGAAATGGTGGCCGTCGAAACGCAGGAGGAGACCGAAAAGCTTCGGGCGGTCAACACGTTTTTCAATCGGCAGATTCAATACCGAGAAGACAAGGACGCCTGGGCCATGGTTGATTACTGGGCCAGTCCGATGGAAATGCTGGCCAAGGGCCAGGGTGATTGCGAGGACTACGCCATCGCCAAATTCTTCAGCCTGGTCAATCTGGGGGTGACACCCGCGAAGATGCGCATGGTGTACGTGCGCGCCCAAAATGCAGGCACGATTCAGGCGCACATGGTGCTGGCGTACTACGCCGAGCCGAATGCTGAGCCTTTGATTCTCGATAATCTCATCACGGACATCAGACCCGCCTCTCGCCGGCCAGACTTGGCGCCGGTGTTCAGCTTCAATGCCGAGGGTCTTTGGCAAGGCGTGGGCGCCACCACCGCAGGAGATCCTGTGGCTCGCCTGTCGCGCTGGAGAGAGGTTTTGAGCAAAGCCAAGTCGGAAGGGTGGTGGTGATGACAACTTTCACCCGGGAGACGGTATGTCGCTGATTCGCCAGATCTGGTTGTTGCTGTCCACCACCCTGATGGTGGCCTTCATGGGCAGCTTTGCGGTCTGGATGGCCTCGTCAAGGGACTATCTGGAAACCCAGCTGCGGCTCAAGAATGCCGACAACGCGCAGTCGCTGGCCTTGAGCCTGTCGCAGCAGCGCGGTGACCTGGCCCTGATGGATCTGGCCGTGTCGGCCCAGTTCGACACGGGCTTTTACCGGTCGATCCGCCTGCTCGATGCCGCCGGCAAGGTGGTGTCCAACCATGAAGCGGCCGTGCAGCTGGCCAACCAGAGCGCGCCCGCATGGTTCGTGCGCATGGTGAACATCGAATCCCCCGCGGGGGTGGCGCAGGTCACCGATGGCTGGCGGGCCCTGGGCTCGGTCGAAGTGGTCAGCCACTCGGGCTTTGCCTACGACCAGCTGTGGGAAAGCGCGCTGAAAACCGGTTTCC
>JBEGRT010000133.1:0-3425 GCA_041180305.1 Pseudomonadota bacterium | reverse complement strand
GCCGACGTGTGGGCGACCGACGACCCGACAGGCAAGCCCGGCACATGGGCGCTGGTGGTGCGTGTGCAGCCCCAGGGCGCCACACACGCGGTGCGCTGCTGGCGCACATCGACGCTGCTGGGACCGCCCGACACGTCCCCCGTGCCCGCGCTGGCGTTCGAACAGGGCTTGCTGGTGGTCACCTGGCAACGCCACGAAACAACCGGTGCTCAGGCCCACCCCGGTGGGTCAGCCGTGCGTGAGATGCACCGCATGGTGTTCGACACCGATCAGCTCCAGGCGCCCCTGGTGCGCTATCAGCACCAGGTGACCACCCTGCTTGAGGTGCGCGGCGTGAATGCGGACCTGGTGGGCCATGAGGCCGAGTGGCTCCGCAGACCCGCACACTCACCCGAGGGCACACGGGTGGTCGGGCGCCTGCAGCCCCTTGCGCTGGTCGGCTTGCAGGACATGCCCGATCACACCCACTACAGCCTGCAGCCGCAGGTCAACCGGGTGCACGGGCCACCCGCCCGCTGATGGCTGGCAGTCTTCAGTAGCGGTAACCGACGTACAAGCCCGCCGTGATCGGGTTCAGGCGCACATCGATGGTCTGACCAGTGCTGAGCGTGGTGCGTGTTTTCAGCGGGGTGAAGGCCACCATGCCTTCCACGAACACGCGCTCACTCAGGTTGTAGGTCGCGCCCATCTGGGCCGTGAGGGTGAACTTGTCTTCCACCTTCAGGGTCACGGGGCTGCCGCCGGGGTTCAGCAGGCCGGTCATGGTGCCGTTGCCCTTTTCCTTGACGAAGTTCACGTAGGTCAGGCCCAGGCCCAGCATGGGACGCACCGTGGCTTGTTCGCCCAGAAAGCGGTACTGCACCAAGCCGGTGGCAGGCACCACATAGGACTCACCGATCACGCCGACACCGGCAATGGCGCCATCGCCCGAGATGCGCGTCTTGAAGGGGATGCCCAGGGGCAGGTCCAGGCTCCAGTGCTCATCGACCTTCCAGTTCACGCCGCCGCCCAGGGCGTAGGCGTTGCTGATGTCGACCTTCGAGCCCGCAGGAGAGGGCGCGCTCAGGTCGCCACTTTCCACCTGCGGCAGGGCCGCGTTCACGCCAATGCGGGCGCTGACCTTGCCGGCCCACCACGCGGCTTCGGCATGGCTTTCGCCAGGCACGCCCACCAGCCCCAGGCAGCAGGCCGACATGGCCACCAGGGCCTTGATGCGATGTGTCATGTGCGTGTCCTTTCGCTCAGAGCCAGCCGGCTTCGGCCAGGCGCTTGTTCACGAGTTGGGCCAGCAACTGGTGGCCGTAGGGGGTGGGGTGGAAGCTGTCCGAGAAGGCGTAGGTCTTCCACCAGTCGGCGCCCGTGGCGTTCTGCGTCGGCGTGATGGAGGAGGCGAAGGCATCGTTGCAGGTCTGGGCCACCGACACGGACACATCGGCGTCGGTCAGGCCGATGGTGCCCGGTGCCACGACGCTGTTGGTCTTGGTGGCCCCGGCGGCATTGACCGTCTCGAAGCACACGGTGGAGGTGACATTGGTCAGGCCGTACTGCGCCGGGTTGTCGAGCTGGTCATTGAAGGCGGCGTACAGGTCCACCACCACCACCTTGCCCCCTTGCTCGGCCACGGCCGTGTTCAGGGCCGAGTTGTAGGCCTGCACCCAGGCGCGGAACAAGGCCTGCAGCTGGGCGGCTTGTGTGGCATTCAGGCTGCCCAGAACAGCCTGCAACTTGGGGGTGCGGGTCACGTCCAGCGTGTTGAGCACCACCACGCGCTGCACGCCCTTGTCGAGGGCCTGCGTCTTGATGGAGGCCACCAGGGTCTGGGCCAGCTTGCTCATGTAGGCCACACCGGCGGCTGCTCCACCGTCAGTGGCCAGAACGCCAGCGCCCGCGGTGGCGCCGCCGTCCTGCATCAGCGATGTGATGACCTGTCTGAACAGAGTGGTGTTCAAGGTGCCCGCTGTCTGGGCGTCAGTGAGGTAGGCCGTGATGAGCTGGGCCGCATCGTTCGACGAGCCCTCTCCCACGATGAGCACATCACCACTGCTCAGGCCTCGGGCAGACAACTCGGAGAGCTGGTACAGCATGTTCGACGGCACCGATGCCAGCGGCGTGAAGGTGTCGTTCACGGTATCGGCATCGCTGCTGGAATCGGTCATGAGGCCAAAGTTGATGGCCGCACCGGCCACGGCGTGGTTGAAACACGCATCGTTGGTGGTGTAGCTCACACCCCCGTTGCTGCTGCGGTAGTGGGCACACAGCGACAGCCCGTAGGCCGCAGCCACCCGCTCGGTGTACACGGCATACGGCGTGCCGCTGGCCGACTGCACGGTGAACTTCAGGCCGAAGGTGCCAGAGTCGGCCAGGCTGGCCCCCACCACTTTCAGGCCCACGGGGGTGAGCTTGGTCTCGCCACTGTTGCCACCGCCACCACACGCGGCCAGCAGGCAGGCCGCCACCAGGGCTGCCAGGGTGTGTCGCTTCATGTTCTGCTCCTCGGTTCACGCAGCGGGCACGGGGGATGCCGAACCCCTGCGGGTGAATCTGACGAAGGCAGTCTAGGGACGCAACAGCTGCATCGAAGCGTAAAAAAACGGGCTCGCGTGCGGATTGCACGCGATTGACGATTGGCGTCAGGCCTTGCGTTGCTTGGGCACCCACGCCCAGACCATTTCGCAGTCGATGGGCTCGTTGCCTGCGCTGTCGGTGATCTGCACAGGCACGGTCACTTCGCCCTTGTCGAGTGTGAGGATCTGCTCGATCTGTTCGGGGCGCAGCTGGGCCACGGCCTTCATGTCGCCCTGTGCGCGCTTGAGGTAGTTCACCTTCAGGGTCTTGATCAGGGGCAGCTTGTCGTCGGGCAGGTTCATGCCCACGCAAAAGCCGGTGGCGGTTTCGGCCAGCAGGGCCATGGCCGCAGCGTGCACACCCTGGATGTGGTTCTGCACCGGCTTGCGGTTGCGAATGTGCACCACCACGCGCTGCGACGACACTTCTTCGAAGCGCAGGCTGGCCGTGCCCACCATGGGCACCACGCGGCCCAGCACGGCCGAGGTCAGCCACTGGCGCAGGCCCGTGGGCAGGCCGTTGAACTTGCCCAGCATGCGGCTCATCTGGTTGGGGCGGCGGGTGGTGCTCATGCGGTGTCCTGGTGGGTGGGTGAAGCAAGAGGTGGTGCGTCAGGCACTGGCGGTCAGGCGGGCGCGTTCGAGCCACAGCTCGCGCACGGTGCGCTGCAGGCGCGCGATGAAGGCTTCGGGGGTTTCGTCGGCGCGAGGCTCGGTCAGCTCTCGCAGCAGGGCTTCCTGGTCCTGCCCGGCCTGGGCGACCTGCTCGTCCAGCTGTTCGGCGGGCGGCGCCTTGGGCGTGCGGCTGCCCGCCTTGGCTTCGCGCACCTGTCGCGCGGTTTCCTTGAGCTGCTTGCTGCC
>JBEGRT010000132.1:0-5336 GCA_041180305.1 Pseudomonadota bacterium | reverse complement strand
GGTCCAGACCCAGGCCAGCCGACAGCTTCTCGACGGCTTCGGGGGTGAACTTCAGGGTACCGATCTGGTTGGTCATGTTCAGCACCAGGCCCTTCAGGGAGATCACGTCAGCCTGGGTCTGCACGAAGGAGTACAGGGGCATCTGCTTGGCGATCTGCACCTTGTTGAACAGGTCGAACAGGTCAGCCGACATGATCTTGGTGTTGTAGTCCACCTTGAAGTTGGCCAGCATCACATCGCCGCCGTCCGAGATCAGGCGCAGACCCGAGCGATCCGACAGGCCGTAGTTCGGGGTGATCTTGAGCGAGCCGCTCACGCTGACGTCAGCCTTCGTGATGGGGAAGTTGTACACGGGCACCTTGATGACCTTGCCGTTGGCCAGGGTGCCATCGACGTCAGCCAGGCGGGTGGAGTTGGCGAATTCGCCGAACGACACGTTGGCAGCCTTGGCGTTCGACACGGCGGTGGCGTCGAAGGTCAGCTTGGCGTCAGCCTGCAGCGTGTTGGTGGCCAGAGTCAGGGCGTGGGCGGGGGCGGCCAGAGCGGCAACAGCAGCCAGAGCAGCAACAGCGTGGAACTTGAAAGACATCGTGTGTTCTCCGTCAAAAAGGTTTGTCTCAACCGACGCCTCTATCTTGCCCACGACACATTCAGCCATACACGTGAATCATTCAGGGCTTGCACCTAGCACCACCGCAAACCACGGGCGAACCCGCCCCTTCATCCACGGGGACACCCCCCGGGTCTTCCCGATTTTGGGCTCCAAACACAACATTTGCATATCTGGCGCATTCATTTGTCAGTTGACAACAATCTGAATTGATGGAAATTCAGATCGTGCACCCATGAAAAAAGGCGCCGAAGCGCCTTTCATGCCCTCAGTGTGGACGACTCAGGCAACAGCGCTCTGCTGAAGCTTGGCGCGGGCACGCCAGCCCAGGCCGAGCAGGCCCACGGCCATCAGGGCCCACGATTGCGGCTCTGGCACGGCAGGCAGCGGCAGCGGCAGTTGCTTGCAGTCCATGCACAGCTCGTACGCCTGGAAAGTGATGGACGACTTCATCACCCCCCAGCCACCAGTGCCGTTGACACCCAGAAGGGTGTTGTAGCCCGTGCCGCCCTCGGTCAAGCCCAGGCTGTCCGCGAACATGTCGAAGCCGCCCTGGGTGACCTGCAGGTTGGTGATGAGGTTGTTGGCCTGGATGGTGAATACCTTGTAGGTGAGGCCGTCGTACTGAACCTGGTCGAGACCCAGCAACGAGTAGCCCCGGGCCTGCAGCAAGGAGATGTCGCCATCGGCAGCGGCGATCAGCTCGCCAGGCGGCAGCGCGGTGGGGCCGGTGATCTTGGCCTGATCCCAGATCACGCCGCTGAAGCCGGTGGCGGCGGCGTATTCAGGGTTCTCAAGCGCGCTGGCTGCGCCATTGACCAGCGCCGTGCCGGTGATGTTGCCCGAGACCTTCACGTTGTTCACGTCACGCAGGTCGATCGACAGGTTGTTCACGGTGGCGATGCCGCCGTCCAGCACGCCGTCAAGGAAATAAGCCGTCTGACGTGCCCCGCCCTGGATGCTCACCGTCGAAAACGCCCCCGTGGCGGTGTCGGCGGTCAAACCCGACACCGACGCCTTGACGCCCACGACCGTGCGGGTGTTCCTGCTGAGCGAGCCCACCGGGCGGATGATTTCGTCCATGCTCGCGCCGTCAACCGGCGTGATCGCCACCTTGCCCACGTTCAGGGCACCGACCAGGCCGCCCACGCTGTTGGGCTTGGTGGCGGGGATCACGGTGGGGTCGGCCTGACCGTTGCTGAAGTACAGCGAACCGGTGGCGCTGGTGATGGCAATGGCTGCCGTGCGGTTGGTCGAGGCAAGGCCGCGGGCGTCGTCCTTGATGAGCAGAGACGTGCCGGGGACAGCTGTGACGGTGGCAGCATGTGCCACCCCAGAAGCCAGCAGGGCCGCCGCGATGGCCACCTGTTTGATGGATGTGTTCATGTGAACTCCTGTGATGTTGGATGTTGTCGGACCATGGCCAGGGCTTCAGCCCGGGCGCCCTGCACGGCGCTTGCCTGCCCAGGCCAGGCCCAGAAGCCCGAGGGCAGACATGGCCCAGGTTTCCGGCTCAGGTGCTTCCAACACGGGCGGAGGAGGTGGAGGCGGAGGCGTCAGGATCGGGATCTCATAAGCCTGGAATGTGATGGCCGCCTTCATGACGCCCCAGCCACCGGTGCCGTTCACACCAGCCAGGGTGTTGTAGCCGGTACCGCCTTCCACCAGACCCAGGGTGCCAGCGAAAGCGTCGAAAGCGCCGGAGGTCACTTGCAGGTTGGTGATCAGATTGTTGGCCTGAACGGTGTAACGGGTCATGGCTTGACCGTACACAACCACCGAGTCCGTGCCCAGCAGGGTGTAGCCGCGGGCTTGCAGCTTCGAGATGTCGCCATCAGCAGCAGCGATCAGCTCAGCGGGAGGCAGAGCGGTGGGGCCCGAAATCTTGGCTTGGTCCCAGATCACGCCGTTGTACGACTGTTGAGGGCCGTACTCGGGGTTTTCAGCGGCGCTGGCAGCGCCGTTGGTCAGGGCGGTGCCGACCAGGTTGCCCGACACCTTCACGTTGGCGGTGTTGGTCAGGTCGATCGACAGGTTGTTCACGGTGGCGATACCGCCGTCCAGAACGCCGTCCAGGTAGTAAGCGGTCTGCGTGGCACCACCGCGGGTGGTCACGGTGCTGAAAGCGCCGGTGGCGGTGTCAGCGGTCAGGCCGGTCACGGCGGCGTTCACGCCCACCACGGTGCGGGTGACCTTGCTCAGCGAACCGACGGTGCGCGATTGCTCGTCCTTGGTGGCGCCGTCGATGGCGGTCACAGCAACCTTACCGACGTTCAGGGCACCGACCAGGCCGCCCACGCTGTTCGGCTTGGTGGCCGGCAGCACGGTGGGGTCAGCCTGGCCGTTGCTGAAGTACAGGGCGCCAGTGGCGCTGGTGATGGTGATGGCGGCCGTGCGGTTGGTCGAGGCGGCGCCGCGGGCGTCGTCCTTGATTTCCAGGGTGGTGCCGGGCACGGCGGTCACGATGGCAGCGTTGGCAGCACCAGCGGCGACCAATGCTGCGGCGACGGCGACTCGTCGCATGAAGAGGTTCATGTTTGTTCTCCCTTGAATTCGGCCTTTTGAGATCGCCTCTCGGCGCGGGCTCCGGCGGCCGTGTTACCGGAAACCCTGACATCCATCAGCGTGGCGCCTCAGGCAGCCGCCAAGGCCTGGCGCTGGCGGCGAGCCGTCCAGCCCACCCCCACCAGCCCCAGAGCCATCAAGGCCCACGTGCTGGGCTCAGGAACGCTCGGCAAGGGAATGGGAGGCTGCAAATTGCACTCGAGGCAGTTGTTGTAAACCTTGAACGTGCTGGTGATCTTCAGGGTGCCCCAACCGCCTGTCGCGTTGACAGTGCTCAGCGCAATGGCTCCTGCTTCGTCAGGGGACATGCCGAAAGAGGACGCGAAGGTGGCCAGGGCACCTTCGGACATTTGCAGACCACTGATCACTTGCGTGGATTGAAGGGTGATCACCTTTCGCGCATTCGCGCCCAGGATCATGTCTTCGGCCAGGATGGTGTAGCCGCGCTGTTGCAGCCATGACGCGTCATTCAGGTCGGTCGCCGCCAGGATTTCATACAAGGGCAACTCCATGGGCCCTGACACCTGGCTGCCCTCCCAGATCACCCCGTCAAAGGCCTTCAGATCTCCGGTCACCGCAGGGTCCCCCATCACATAGGGGGCACCTGACATCTGCCCGGACACTTTCACGCGCCCCGCCTCAGCGGTGTCGATGCTGAGGCCCTGCAGGCCCAAGCTGCCGCCCTCTGACAAGAGATCGACGAAAGGGCCCTTGACCTGAAGCCCGCCGTTCAAACTCAACCCCTGCACCTTGAACGTGTTGTTGTCGGTGCTCACGGACATCTGATCGACGGCGGACTGCAAAGCCGACACCGTGCGTGTCAGCCGGCTCAACGAGCCGACTGTCCGGCTCTGCTCGGTGAGGGTGGCTTCACCCGTTGCCGTGAGCCCCATCTGGAGGGCATTGAACGCACCGACCGCCCCACCGATGGATGCGGGCTTGACGGTGGGCAAAGTGGTGGGGTCGGCCTGGCCGTTGGAAAAATAAAGCGATGCCTGCGATTGCGCCAGCGAAACCTCTGCGCCGAGGTACAGCTGCTGATCGTTCAGGCTGACACCGTACGACCCGGCCTGCAACTGGGCCGCTTGCGAGCCCGAGGCCAGCAGACAGGTGGTGATGCACGCCCAGAACACCTTGGGTGCGTTCATGTGTTCTCCTTCGTTTTGAATGCTCGACATGACTTGGAGCATGCAACATGCTTCGTCTGACAGGCACCTTAGCAAAGGCCAACGGCGCTGCCTATCGCATAAACGACAAAGGAGCGCCGAAGCGCCCCTTTGAGGGAAGGGTGAACCCGCAAAGCGGGTGCACAAAACAAGGTCAGAACGAGCGGCCCACGCTGAGCATGAAGATCGTGTTGTTCAGGATGGCGTCGGTTTCACGCACATAGGTGCCCAGGCTGTTGCTGCCGCGGTCGCCAGCGACCAGTTTCGACACCAGGGCGGTCAGGCCGCCGTTGGCTTTAATGAAATCGCAGATGGCCTGCGTTCCTGCTGCATCCGTATTGCAACCAATTCCCCCGTAGGTCTTTTCACCCGTGAGGATGGCGTCTTGGACAGCGCCACCCAGGTCATCCACGACCTTGGCGTTCATCGTCATCAGAGAGTTCTGCGTGGTGATGCGGGCCTTGGTCTTGAGCTTGACGTGGCCCACGTTCAGGCTGGCGTGCCAGGTGTCGCCCAGGTTGATGCGGGCACCCAGCATGGGGCCCAGACCGGCCGCATTCTTGAACGACACACGGGTGTCACCTGGGTTGGTGCCGCCCACGTAGCTGTTGAGCGCTTCGGAGGCCTTGGAGTCAAAGAAGATGGCGTACATGCCGATGGCACCCGTGTAGGGGCGGATCATGGCATCCTTGTCACCCCAGTAACGACCGACCATGACGGTCGGCGGCAGCAGCTTGGACGTGGCAATGGTCTGCCCATCGATGCGGATAGGACGCTCGGCCCCCACACCCGGCTGCGTGCGGCCGCGGATGGCGACGCTGGTGCTCAGGGGCGCTGCCAGCACATAGCTTTCAACAGCCCATTTGTATTCGTCGTCAAGGAAATAGCCGATGCTCAGGCCAGCGGTACCGGCTTCCTTGCCGGCCACACCGGTCAGGCCAGGAGGGGTCCCCAGAGAGGTCCGCCCGGTATTGATCATCGCAGTCGACAACAGC
>JBEGRT010000131.1:0-2732 GCA_041180305.1 Pseudomonadota bacterium | reverse complement strand
TCGGTGTCCAGCCAGGCCAGGGTGGCCGAGAAGGTGTCGGTGGGCTTGATCGAGCCGGGCGTGTGCACCCAGTCGCCGCGCGAGACGTCGACCTGACGGTCCAGCACGATGCCGGCCGACTGGCCCGCTTCACACTGGTCCACCACCAGGGCCGAGTGGCGCACTTCGGCCACGATGGCGGTCTGGCCGCTCGGGAAGATCTGCACTTCGTCGCCAGCCTTCACGCTGCCGTGCGCAATGCGGCCCCACAGGGCGCGGTACTGGTGGCCAGTGCCCGAAGCAGAGGCTTCACCTTCGCCGACGCTGTCGCGGGTCACGTACTGCACGGGGTGCAGCAGCGAGCCGTCGTGGGCTTCGTCGGCCACGGGCAGCTGTTCCAGCACCTGCAGCAGGGTGGGGCCCTGGTACCAGGGCCAGTTGGCCGATGGCGTGGTCACGTTGTCGCCGCGCAGGGCCGACACGGGGATCACGCCCTTGTTGACGATGCCGGCTTGGCTTGCGAAAGCTTCCAGCGAAGCCTTGACGTTGTTGAAGGCCGTTTCGGTGTCTTCGTCGATGGCGTCCAGCTTGTTGACGGCGAACACGATCGAGGGCACACGCAGCAGGTGGGCCAGCAGGCTGTGGCGGCGGGTCTGGGCCAGCAGGGGCACCGGCGATGCCTTCCAGTCGATCTTGGTGATGTCCACCAGCACGACAGCAGCATCAGAACCCGCAGCGGCCGTGACCATGTTGCGGGTGTACTGCTCATGGCCAGGCGCATCGGCAATGATGAACTTGCGCGTCTTGGTGGCGAAGTAGCGGTAGGCCACGTCGATGGTGATGCCTTGCTCGCGCTCGGCCTCCAGGCCGTCGGTCAGCAGCGACAGGTCGATGGGGGCGCCCGCAGCGCGCTTTTCCAGCGCGTCGAGCTGGTCAGCCAGGATGGCGCGGCTGTCGAACAGCAGGCGGCCGATCAGGGTGCTCTTGCCATCGTCCACGCTGCCGGCGGTCAGGAAGCGCAGGGCCTTGTGGGCGAGTTCTTCGCCCGCTTCGCAATGATTCACGGTGCTCATCAGAAATAACCTTCCTTCTTGCGGCGCTCCATCGAGGCCTCGGACGTGCGGTCGTCCATGCGGGTGGCGCCACGTTCGCTCACGGTCACGTGCAGGGTTTCGGCGACGATGTCGGCCGGGTTCTGCGCATCGCTTTCCACCGGGCAGGTGCAGGTCATGTCACCCACGGTGCGGAAGCGCACGTCCACCGTCTCGATGGTTTCGCCTTCCAGGGCCGGCGTCACCTCGGTCACCGGCACCAGCAGGCCCTTGCGGCGGATCACCTGGCGGGCGTGCTTGTAGTAGATGTTGGGCAGCGGGATGCCTTCGCGGGCGATGTAGAGCCACACGTCCAGCTCGGTCCAGTTCGAGATGGGGAAGGCGCGGAAGTGTTCGCCCGGCTTGATGCGCGTGTTGAACAGGTTCCACAGCTCGGGGCGCTGTTCCTTGGGCTGCCACTGGCCGAAGCTGTCGCGGTGCGAGAAGATGCGCTCCTTGGCGCGGGCCTTCTCTTCGTCACGGCGGGCGCCGCCAATCAGGCAGTCGAAGCGGTTGTCTTCGATGGCTTCCAGCAGGGTGACCGTCTGGTGGCCGTTGCGCGACTCCAGCGGGTGGGCCAGGCGCACGGTGCCCTTCTTGATCGACTCTTCCATGTGCGCCACGATCAGGCGCTCGCCGATCTCGGCCACGCGCTGTTCGCGGAACTCGATCACTTCTGGGAAGTTGTGGCCGGTGTCCACGTGCACCAGCGGGAAAGGCAGCTTGCCTTCCAGCTTGCCCGTGGCCGGGTTCTTCATCTTGAAGGCCTTCTCGGCCAGTTGCAGCACCACGCAAGAGTCCTTGCCGCTGGAAAACAGCAGGCCCGGGCGCTCGAAGGTGGCGGCCACTTCGCGCAGGATGAAGATCGCTTCTTCTTCCAGCGCATCCAGGTGGCGGTGGTCGACTTCCGCCAGCAGTTGGTTCACATCACTCATGTTGATCTCGCTCTTGAATCTTCAGGCTGCCGTTCACTTGTGAACGTGCAGGCCGCATTCTTTTGCTTTCTCGTCTTCCCACCACCAGCGGCCGGCACGGAAGTCTTCACCCACGGCGATGGCGCGGGTGCAGGGCGCGCAGCCGATGCTGGGCATGAATTGGTCGTGCAGCGGGTTGTAGGGCACGTTGAAGGTCTTCACGTAGTGCCACACATCGCCCCAGGTCCACTCGATCATCGGGTTGAACTTGGCGCGGCCCTTGTCGTCGAGCTCGCGCTCGAGCATGCCGCCACGGTTGTTCGATTGCTCGCGGCGAAGGCCGGTCACCCAGGCCGTGCGGCCATCGAGCATGCGGGCCAGCGGTTCGAGCTTGCGGATGCCGCAGCAGGCCTTGCGCAGGTCGATGCTTTCGTACATGGCCTTCTCGCCGTTCTTCTGCACGAACGCGATCACGGCTTCTTGCACGGGCTTGTAGACCTCGACCTGGATGCCTTGGGGCGCGTAGTGCTGGTCGATGGTGTCGATCAGTGCCACGGTTTCCGGGTTCAGGGCGCCGGTTTCCAGCGTGCCCACGGCGATGTCGATGCCATGACGGGCGATGATGTCCGTCACGATCATGTCTTCCACACCCAGGCTGGTGGCCTGCACCACCTTGCCCGGGTGCTCTTTGGCGGCGGCTTGCAGCAGGGCCACGGTTTCGGCCAGCTTGGCCTCGAAATCGGGGCTG